>DAOWBJ010000128.1 GCA_030634125.1 Victivallales bacterium | reverse complement strand
TTACTGCTTCAAACCACAGGTTTTACCTGTGGCTATTTAAATTTAATCCCTCGGGGATTACTAAAAAAAACTTGCGCAATTGACAAGATTTTTCTTTTATCCTGTTTTATCCTGTTTATCCTGTCAAAATAACAAATTCCTATACAATATATTTACAAAAAAAACCGAAGGAATAAATCCTTCGGTTTCTTTAATATAAAAAGCCGGGAGCTTAAGTTCCCGTTACCTGTTTACCGTAATGACTTCGCGTTAGCTTTAAGATTGCTTTTATCAATTAAGATATAGCGTTTCTTGAAAGCATCTTCGAATGCGGAAGGAGCACCTTCGTCATCAAATTTAGCTTTAGGGCTTATTGTAACAATCGCGCTGATCTTACCCTGGCTGATTGCAGGAGCAAGCTTTATTGAGCCGCCCATGCCGCCGCCTACAAGAATCAATTTAGGAGCATTTTTCATTTTCCACAGTTTCATTTTTCTGGCATCGCGAGGTAAACCAACTACAGAAATTACAACATTTTGAGAACTGTTAGCGCTGAGAGTAGCATCGAAATCCTTACTTGTCATCATTTCCATCATCGGCATCATCGGCATATCTTCCGGCATGCCTTTAGGACGTTCAGGTTTATTCAAAATAGTCAGAGCAACAGCTTTAACATTGTTATTTCCCATTCCTTTTTTCAAAGCTGCGATAAAAGCCGTTTCGCGTTTGCTTTTCTCAAAATCTTCATTTTCAACTATTAATACTTTTCCGCCAGGAATATTTTTGGCGATGAATTTGCCAATCATATAGCCTTGCGAAGCATAAAAATGATTTTCAGACTCAATCATACCAGCGTTACTGCTTCCAAAAATATTATTTTTGTAGAGCATGTAAATACCGCTGATGATTACAACAATTAACAATGCTATTGCAATTGGTTGTGCGCCCGGGTTAGTTTTTTGTTTTTTTGAACAAATAATCATGCCGATAAGGGCTGCGACCATTATTACACCGCTAAGAACCATACTCATAATTGTCTCCTTTTTGAGCTTGTAAGTTAAACAGTTAACTTAATGTATTACACAACAAAAACAAATGCAAATAATTTTATCCTCATTTTTTCATTAATTTACGTTTTTTTTACAAAATTTAGACTAAAAAGCAAATTCAAGGTGCTTTGACCGATAATTTTGAGACTTTTTGCGGATATATTTTTAATATTATCCTCAGAGCTGTGCCAGAATGAATTACCCGGGCCGAATTCAAAATCAATAATGTCAATAACTGGAATTCCCATTTCTTTAAAAGGTATATGGTCATCGAGCAAAGCGGTCGGCAAATAATCAAAATATTTCCTGTTACCGCTTTTGCCGGCGGCTTCAAAAAGCATTTTGCAGAGTTGTTTATCAGAATCAATCGGCAAAGTTATATTCAAATCTTTATCGCCGACCATATCCAGTATAATAACCGCACGGCATTGTGAAATCAGTTTTTTTTCTTTGAGCTGCCCTGCATAGTGCTTGCTTCCAAACAAGCCGTCATTGGCACCATATTCGTTAAAACATTCTTCGCCGTCAAAAAAAACAAATTTTAAAGTATACTCCGGTTGTATTCCTGAAGCTTTTATTGTTTTGATGAGCTCCAGCAAAACAGCGGTGCTCGACGCTCCATCATTCGCGCCCTCAAATTCTATACCTTCCGGCATTTTTTTAGTATCAAAATGACTCCCGACGATAACAAAATTTTTTCGTTTCCCCGGAATCACCACTTCAATATTAACAAACTGCAGCAAACCTTCTGTTGTCATGCGTTTGAATTTATGACTGGTAGTTACGGCTCCATAGCTTCGTGCTGTCTTCGCGATGAATTCCGCCTGCCGCAAATTAGCGGCGGTCCCGGCGCTCCGTGGGCCAAAAGAAACAAGTTTAATCAATAAACGCATAGCATTTTGTTCATCAAAATCAGGAACTTTAATCTCCTTGGAGCCGCATCCCGCAAAAAACAACATCTCCAAACAAATCAAACAAAAAATAAAATTACGCACACAAAATCTCCTATTTTAAATCAAAAAATAAAGATACAATGTACACTAAAAAGTAGCAAGGCGCAAGAAATTGCCTCGTTTATACATTATTTCTTAACCCTTAAAACTTTTTTACTTTTTTTTGCTTGCTTATTTCTAATAATATTTTCAGGATGTATATTATATCTAATTGCAAAAAAAGGTCTGGCAAATGGCATTCGCTAATTATAATGATTGGGTGACTTTTACCCAGGAAGGACGTACTCCGGCTGTGCGCACGCCGATTCTTGAAAGCTGGAAACGTTCACGCCAGAGCGGACTCAGTCCGCAAATGTTCCCGATTAAAAAAGCTTCACCCGCAATAACACCTCCTGATGAATTTTTCAGCCAAATAAATACTTTGTTGGGGTTTCTGCTGAAAATTGTTGATAAAACTACTCGTCTGGGGATAATTATTTGTGGTAATTCCGGCGAAATTATCGATATTTTGAATATAGAAGCGACGATTGGGGAATTACTTGATTCTTTTGGTCTGCGTAAAGGCATTGTTCTCAGCGAAGATTCCGCCGGTACCAACGCAATCAGTCTGGCGATGGTTCATAAAGGCGCGATTATTTGCTATGGAGCCGAACATTATCTGCAGAAACTTCATTCCCTCGGCGGCGCCGCCGCTCCTGTATATGATGTTGACGGCACCCCGAAAGGATTTATCGCACTCTACTGCGTTTTGCCGGAAATGAATGTAAAAATTCTTAAAAGTCTGCTCGTGCTGCTTATTTACTTTTTTGACCAGCAAACCCGTTTACAACGATCTAAATATCTCCACGATCAACTAAAAAAACAAGTTACCTGCATATTCAAAGAAGACCAGAAAGCAATGCTTCTGGTTAATCCAGCCGGTTATCTGCGCCAAATCAACCCGACGGCAATAAAGCTTTTAGAAATGTCAGAAAAACAAAGTGACGAAAAAAGTCCCGATGCCCTGGCAAACTTTACTCCGTCAATAAAAGAAATTTCCAGAAGTGCGATTCCCAGTAAAGATATAGCATTGGAAATTCACTTAAGCAAAAAGCGTCTGCAGGTAATATGTGAACGCACGCCTCTTTTCAGTGAAAAGGACGAATTTCTCGGCAGTTTATTAGTTTTTAATGAACAAGCCGTAAAGCATTCAAGCAAAGATGTCCCCAAGGCGCGTTATAGTTTTGGAGATATTCTGGGTAATGCTCCACTCTTGAAGCACTCTAAGGAGTTGGCTTTGAAAGCGGCGGATACCTCTGTCAACGTTTTTCTGCACGGCGCAAGCGGTACCGGTAAGGAAATGTTCGCGCACAGCATCCATAATGCCAGCGAGCGTAAAGGGCATCCGTTTGTTGCCATTAATTGTGCGGCAATACCCAGGGAAATAGCGGAAAGTGAGTTGTTCGGTTATGCCCCCGGGGCTTTCACCGGAGCCAAAAAAAGCGGAAATATCGGTAAACTCGAAGCTGCTGACAAAGGTACTATTTTTCTTGATGAAATTGGCGACATGCCAACGGAATTACAAGCTAAATTATTACGTTTGCTCGAATCCCGCACTATTACCCGCATCGGGGATTCGCGCGAACAACCGATAAATATTCGTGTCATCGCCGCCAGTAATCGTGATATACCAGAATTAATTGAAACCAAAAAATTCCGTGAGGATCTTTACTATCGCTTAAATGTAATTTCCCTCAACTTGCCGCTTTTAAGTGATTGCCGAGAAGACATTCCGGTACTCGTAGAAAGTTTTGTCAGTCATTTTAACGAAATCATGGGTAAAAAAGTTCCCGGAATAAAAGATGAAATCATGGAGCATTTTAAATCATACTCCTGGCCGGGCAATATACGCGAACTGAAAAACGCTATTGAATTTTCCGTCATGCTCAACTCTGGTGAAGACGCCATTGCCTGGAAAGACCTTCCCGGCAAACTGCGCACCGATTTGCTTTACCGCGAAATAAGCACTCCCGCGAGTGATCCGTTCGGACAGGAACGCCGCGAAATGCAGAATAGCGAAAAAGCTCTCTATGAAAAAGCTATTGTTCTCTCGCAAAACAACATGTCTAAAGCCGCAAAGTATCTAAACATAAGCCGCAGCACTCTCTACCGGAAACTAAAGGCTTTTGAGATTCCTTATTAATGAGCCAATCGCAAAAGTCTCCAGAGTCGCAAAAAGCAATATTTAAGGCATAATACGATACCAAAAGTGTGTCATTTATAAAACATAGTGTGTCATCATAAAAACACAGTGCTTTTGTTTATGATAAACGTGTTACAATGAATTATCGCTTTTTGATGCCTTTATTATGTTTTTCTTTTGACACACTTTCGCTGAAGTTCTTTTTTGTTTATTTTCATAGTTTAGTTCTTTATAATAAGACAGTTATCTCTATTTCTTATTTTTTGGCATACATAATGCTTTTATCAATTGTAACATTTCAGCAAAAGATATGGAGATAGTGATGTCACAATTTAGTTTTCTCCGCCTGGTAAAGCCTTATCGTTATTTACTGGCTGGTTCAATAACTGCTTTATTTTCTTTTTCTATTCTTGGTCTTGCTTTGCCATGGATGTTAAAAATAGCGATTGATAGAATTATTCCCAACGCGGACTATAGTTTATTTCTGTTGTTATGTGGTGGGATGTTTTTAATTTTTTCAGGTCGAACTATTTTTTTCTACATATCAAATTATTTAATGACCTATGCGGCCATGCGCGTGCTGCTTGACGTGCGTCAAAAACTTTTTAAGCATCTACAAAGTCTATCACTGCGTTTTTATGAAGAATACCGTACGGGCAAACTTATTTCAAACGTCATAAATGATGTTGCTTTGATGCAGCAGTTGATTACCATTTTTACCGCGATAATAAATCAATCATTTATCATATTGATTATTATGGCGGTTCTCCTGTTTTTGAATTTTAAAATGGCTCTTGTTGTCCTGGCTATTTTGCCATTGTATTTTGTGAATTTTCATTATTTCAGAAAGATTATGCGCAGTAATTCACTAATACTTCAGGAAAAAATGTCCGAGGTATCCGCCAACCTCGGGGAAACAATCAACGGCATAAAAGTGGTAAAAACTTTTTCCAAAGAACGTACTGAGTGCCGTGATTTTTTTTCCAACCTGCGTCCGACTTTGAATTTGAATGTAAAATTAGGCGCGCAGTCAGTTACTTGCTGGTCAATAACTGATTATTTAAGTCTGGCGGTTTATTTAATTACCATAGGCCTGGGTATGAGCATGGTTCATTCTTCCAAAATGACGCTTGGTGAATTTGTGGCTTTTTACGCTTATGTCGGAATGTTTATGGCGCCGATAAGTACTTTGTCCGCTCACGCCATAGGTATTTCACGCGGCATGGCCGGAGCTAAACGCATTACGAGGCTGCTCAATGTCATTCCCGAGATAAAAGAACCCGCCAATCCCTTGAAAATTGATAAAATGGAAGGTCATATTGTTTTTGATAAAGTTACTTTCAGTTATAAAGACGCTGTGGTAATTAGAGATTTTTCCTTAAATATCAAACCCGGCCAGAAAGTCGCGCTAGTCGGACCAAGCGGTTCCGGCAAATCCACAATAACCAATTTGTTATTAAGGTTTTACGATATCCAGCAAGGGGAGCTTACTGTTGACGGTGTGGCGATCAAAAAATACGCAAGCACTTCATATCGTGAACATATCGGGGTAGTGCTTCAGGAGCCGTTTTTATTCAGCGGTTCAATCAGGGATAACATTGCCTATGCCAAAAAGGGCGCGACTCAAAACGAAGTTGAACGAGCGGCGGCAATGGCCAATGTTGATGAATT
>DAOWBJ010000163.1 GCA_030634125.1 Victivallales bacterium | reverse complement strand
TGGATTATAACTTTTTATAGCCATATTTTTACCTCAATTTCCTCGATTAAAACAGGTCAATGCTACCTTCAGCAAGAGTTACAACAGCTTTTTTCCAATCCGCACGGCGACCAACTACTGCTGATCTTCCGGCACGTTTTGGTTTGCCGTTATAGTTCATCATGTTGACGGACTTAACTTTTACATCAAAAAGTTCTTCAACAGCCCGTCCTATCTCAATTTTTCCCGCAGTGCGGTCAACTTTAAAAACATATTTCCGCTGAGCAGCAAGATCATTGTTTTTTTCTGTGATCAATGGGGAAATAATTATTTTATATGCATTCTTCATTATAGTTCTCCTTAACCCATTCTCTTGACGATAATATCAAGAGAATCTTTAGTGAAAATGACTTTAGAGAAACGAAGAAGTTCATAAACACTAACGCTTGCCGCGCTACGCAGAACAGCATTGTCCAGGTTGCCTGTAGCACTTATAATGCTTTCAGTATATTCAGGAACAACGATTAAAGCGTTTTTAGCAACCTGCAAATCTTTTAAAAGAGCTTTTGCGCTTTTAGTTTTGCCGTCAGCGAACTCAATTTTATCGAGAACGATTACGCTGGCTTCTTCAACCCGTTCGGAAAACGCTCTTTTCAAAGCCAGTTTGCGAACTTTCTTATTAATTTTCTTGGCATAACTACGTGGATTCGGTCCGAAAATAGTACCACCGCCAGTCCATATAGGATTACGTATGCTACCGGAACGAGCGCGGCCAAGACCTTTCTGACGAAATGGTTTTGCGCCGCCGCCACGGACATTGCCGCGAGTTTTTGTACAAGCAGTACCTGCGCGTTGTTCGGCTAAGAAGCCAACGACACACTCATGAACAGCCTGAGAACCTCTTTCAAGTTCAAAGCAATTCTCTGGAAGAGTGTATTCACCAACGACAGCAGCTTTGCTATCAACAATCTGTAAAATCTTTGACATATTTCTACCCTTCAGAGTTATTTGCTGTTAGTTTTTTTGATAGCTGAACGCAGAAGAACAGTTCCGCCGACGGGTCCTGGAACAGCACCTTTGACGAACAGTATATTTTCTTCAGCCATAACACGAACGATACGGAGATTCTGGATAGTTCTACGAACGTTACCCATTTGTCCCGGCATCTTTTTGCCTTTATCGACACGACCTGGAAATTCACATTGTCCAATAGACCCCGGTTTTCTTTTCCAGCCGCCGCCATGAGAATAGCGGCCACCACCGAAGTTGTAGCGTTTTACAACGCCCTGAAAACCACGACCTTTGACCGTACCGGTAACATCGAGGAATTCATCCGCTTCAAAAGCGTCAGCGCCAATAACGCTGCCGAGTTCTACTTCGGGATCTTTTTCAGTGCGGAATTCTCTTGAGACTGCCGGAAGTTCTGTTTTGAGATTGGCTTTTTTGAAATGTCCAAGCATTGCTTTAGAGACATTTTTAGCCTTTTTGTTCCCAAAACCCAATTGAATCGCCGAGTAACCATCGCGATCCTTAGTCATCACATCGACGACCGTACAGGGTCCTGCCTGAATGACAGTTACGGGTGTTACTTTTCCTGAGTCATCAAAGACCTGGGACATCCCGAGCTTTTTACCGATTAAACCTTTCATACTTTTGCTCCTTATTAAATACATACTCCCAATCGGTATGGGGCATTGGTATTTGTGGAATCTACTTAGACTCCAATTTTAATAGAGATATCAACACCTGCGGGAAGATTAAGCTTTTTCAGCTCATCAACCGTTTTTACAGTTGGATTGATAATATCTAATACACGTTTGTGGGTTCTGATTTCAAACTGCTCCATAGATTTTTTGTTAACAAACGGTGAACGGTTCACTGTGAAACGTTCGGTGCGCGTTGGAAGCGGGATAGGTCCCACAATCATAGAACCAGTTCTTTTGGCAGTACCAATAATATCGGATACAGATTTATCCAGAATACTATGTTCGTATGCCTGAAGCCGGATTCTGATTTTTTGCGTTTTAGTAGTGTTGCTCATGATCAGTTCTTCTCCATTACTTTTTCTTGGATTGATTTTGGTACAGGGTCAAAATGCGACGGCTCCATTGAGTACGACGCCCGGCCGCGCGACAAAGAACGAATCGCTATCGCGTAACCAAATAATTCTGACAACGGAACATGTGCCAGAATACGAGTGAATAGTTCTTGATAGTCAGAATCTACTTCAACAATAGCACCGCGCCGGGATGTAATATCACCGATAAGGTCGCCCATGTTTTCATCCGGAGTTGTGATTTCAACTTTCATAACAGGTTCAAGTAAAACCATTCCGGCAGCTTTCGCGGCTTCTTTCATTGCCATGGAACCGGCAATTTTAAATGCCATTTCCGATGAGTCAACAGCATGATAAGAACCATCAAGTATTTCAACGTGGAAGTCGACAAGAGGATATCCGGCAAGGATACCAGTTTGCGCGGCTTCAAGAATACCTTTTTCGGTCGGTTTGATAAATTCTTTTGGAATTCTTCCACCAACTACTTTATTTTCAACAGTAACTCCATAACTGCGTTCTTTCGGGTAAATCTTTATGATGACGTGACCGTATTGACCGCGACCGCCACTTTGACGCGCGAATTTGGTATTGGCTTCCGCTTCAGCGAGGATAGCTTCACGGTATGCCACTTCAGGAGCACCTGTGTTGCACTCTACCTTGAATTCGCGAACCAGGCGGTCTTGAATAATATCCAAATGCAATTCGCCCATTCCGGCAATAATTGTCTGTCCGGTTTCTTCGTCGCTGCGGACGGTGAAAGTCGGGTCTTCATCAGATAAAGCGCCGAGAGCTTTGTAAAGTTTATCACGATCCGCGGTAGTTTTAGGTTCAACCGCGATTGATATAACCGGCTCTGGAAATGTCATTGATTCAAGTACGATTTGATTCTTCTCGTCACAAATTGTATCACCAGTCGTAACGTTTTTGAGACCAACTACAGCGGCAATATCACCACTGTAAATATCAGTACGTTCTTCACGGCTGTTAGCGTGCATCTGCAGTAAACGGCCAAAACGTTCGCGTTTATTGGTGCGAGGATTATAAACGGTCATGCCTTTGCTGGCAACTCCGCTGTAAACCCGCATAAAAGTCAATTTTCCCACAAAGGGGTCATTCATAATTTTGAATGCCAGAGCAGAAAAAGGTTGACTGTCGCCAGCGTGACGAGTTAAAGGTTTTTCAGTATCCGGGTCAGTTCCTTGAATTTCCCAAACATCCAAAGGTGAGGGCATGTAATCTAAAACAATATCAAGCAAAGGTTGTACACCTTTGTTTTTGAATGCAGTACCACAAGCTACGGGAACAATTTTTGTAGCCAGAGTTGCTTCACGGATAGTTTTCTTTATGAGGGCTTCATCCGGGAATTGATCTTCCAGGAAAAGTTCCATCACATCATCATCAACTTCCGCCAGGCATTCTACCATATAATGACGAGCTTCTCCGGTTTTTTCCTTATAGTCTTCAGGAATTTCCTCAACCCGCATTGTCGCGCCCATTTCATCGCCATCGAAATAAATAGCTTTCTGAGCAATAATATCAATCACACCCGCGAAATCTCCTTCAGCGCCAATAGGAATTTGCAAAGGTACCGGAGTCGCTCCGAGTTTAAATCTGATGTCATCAACTACTGCATAAAAATCAGCCCCGGTGCGGTCCATTTTATTGACCATTACCACGATTGGAACATTATACTTTTGAGCTTGCCGCCAAACCGTTTCACTTTGAGGCTGGACTTTGCCTACCGCGCAAAAAACAGCAACAGCGCCGTCAAGCACCCGCAGGGAACGTTCTACTTCAGCAGTGAAATCCACATGTCCGGGCGTATCGATAATATTAATGCGGTGGTCTTTCCATGAACAAGTTGTCGCAGCGCTGGTAATTGTAATACCACGTTCCTGCTCCTGTTCCATCCAGTCCATTGTCGCAGTACCTTCATGCACTTCGCCAATTTTATAACTTACGCCGCAATAATACAATATGCGCTCGGAAAGAGTCGTTTTCCCGGCGTCAATATGAGCCATGATCCCGATATTTCTAACGTTTTTAAGAGCTACATGCCTGCCGGCTGCCTCTTTATATTCTTTTTTCACCATATCCGCCATGCTTATATATACCTACCACCTGTAGTGGGCAAATGCTTTATTTGCCTGGGCCATTTTAAATGTTTCTTCACGTTTTTTAACGGAAGAACCAGTATTATCAAAAGCGTCAAGCAATTCACCGGCCAAGGCCTCCATCATCGCTTTACCTTTTTTATTTTTCGAGTAAGTTACAATCCAGCGTAAAGCTAAAGCCACCTGGCGTTCAGCGTTAACTTCGATTGGAACCTGATAAGTAGCTCCGCCAACTCGACGGCTTTTTACTTCCAGTTTCGGTTTTACATTTTCAAGAGCCTGTAAAAATACTTCTAAAGGCTCCATCCCGTTTTTCTTTTTTTGAATTACGTCAAATGCACCATAAACGATAGCTTGAGCAGTGGATTTTTTTCCACGGCACATAATAGTATTAATCAACCGGGAAACCAGTTCACTATTATATTTCACGTCAGGTGTTAATTGGCGTTTTTCTGGTCTGCGTCTTCTCATAAGCTGTCCTTTTCGTTCTAGCTTTTCAATGTCAATGTCCTATTTAGGACGTTTTACACCATATTTGGATCTGCTTTGCTTGCGGTCAGTAACCCCAAGACTGTCCAAAGCACCACGTACAACGTGATAACGGACGCCAGGCAGGTCACGAACACGACCGCCTTTTACCAATACAACAGAGTGTTCCTGAAGATTGTGTCCTTCTCCGCCGATATAAGCAGTAATTTCCTGACCGTTTGTCAGACGTACTCTGGCAATTTTACGTAATGCCGAGTTCGGTTTTTTAGGTGTTCTGGTCGTAACCTGTAAACAAACGCCGCGTCTCTGAGGACAGCGGTCAAGAGCTCTT
>DAOWBJ010000126.1 GCA_030634125.1 Victivallales bacterium | reverse complement strand
TTCACTGCTGCGGCTTTCACTGCTGCGGCTTTCACTGCTGCGGCTTTCACTGCTGCGGCTTTCACTGCTGCGGCTTTCACTGCTGCGGCTCTTTTAGCTTTTACTTTAGTGCGCCACGCTTTGCGTCTTTTAACGCTTTCTTTCATCATTTTCAGAGCTTTTGCTTTAGTGAGACCACATTTTGAACAGAATTTACCTTTTGATATAGTTCTACATCTTGGACAAACACCATAGACTACTACACTTACTCCACAGCTGGAGCAAAATCTATCGCCTGCTCCGTAGAGAGAAAGACATTTAGCGCAAAGGTGATCAGCTTTCAACACTTTGTCCATAACTTTTTTAATAGTTTTGAGAACGTTTTTATTTTTGGGAGCTGAAGCTTTTGCTTTCTGAGCAGCCAGAAGAAGTCTGGGTCTGAGATCATCACCAGCTATTGCTGATCCACCTGAGAAAGTTTCACTATCGCCGCCTTTCTGCCATTCATTAAACAATGCGCAAAGATAAGCATGTTTGGCGTTGACAATCGGAATACCTTTCCAGTTTCCTCTTTGCGTGAGGCGTTTTGCCCGTGTTCTGATCAAGGCCGAGAATATATGCGGCATTGAAGAATTACGCTCCAGTGCCTTACGAAACATTGCTTCCGCTTTTCTGTGGCGGTCTTTATCATCTTTATCAGTCATGTGCTGAGTCAGCACGAATCCAGCGTAAAACGGGAGTTTCCAACTATTTTTCAGATTAGGATTCTCCGCGCCGCGGGTAAAGATTTCTACAGCTTTTTTAGGATCTCTTACCGAGAACATCATTCCGCCTAATTCGTAAGCAGCTTCATGATTAGGGTCATTACCCAGAATACTGTTCAAGCGACTATAGATTTCTTCAACATTTTCTTTTTTGACTGATTCGAGTCCGCCGCAATAATTAATAAACAGCATCCATTGAACGTCAGAAGCGAATTTATTGAATCCACCCATCGGTGCTTTTGAGAGTTCATTTTCGATCTTAACTATTGAAGACCGGCGATCAGTGAGTAACGAGGCCAAATACCACCCTAAAACTATAGCAATGATCATGACCACAATATGAGTTATAATAGACTTTTTCATGTTTTTTTATTCCTGTATTTATTATTTCAAGTCTTTATTGCCAAATATTATACCGGCCAATGACGTTGTGAATACACTATATACAATTCCCCACGCGAGAACAAGAACCATATATACCCAGCTTATACCGCCGGAACTGTACGCGGCTTCAGCTTTTAAGTTGAAAAGATTTAAGTCAGGAAGAATTCCTCCATAAACTATTTTGATATTTGTCAAAGCTGTTGTAGAATGCGCAAACCAGATAACAATAGCTGTAACAATAGCAGCTACCGATTCCGGTAAGAGAACAGCAAAGAGAATTGCCAGTGCGGACATAGGGATAACGCTTGCCATAATCAGCAAATGTCCTACTATCATTTCCTGACCGATTTTATCAAAAGCCGAACTGAAAATAAGTCCGAAACCAACAGCGATAAGACCAGTGATAACTATACCGGCAATAGATATACCGATAAGTTTACCAATAAGATATTGAGTACGTCCGAGCGACTTCGACAATAATGTAGTAGCGACGCCTTCTCTGAATTCCCTGGATATTTCAAAGGTGATAGAGATTGCGACCAGAATTGCCGCGATAGTGTTCAGCAATAATGATACATCTACCATCAGAGCTTTGTGTTGACCAAGCGACAGAACGTCATATCTATATGCGCTCCCGATTAAAGCCAGCACACAAGCGATAAGGACGTAGACTACCCGCATCCGTAATATTCGATTCCATGTGCCTCCGGCTATTGCCGCGATTTCATTCATTCCTTTCATTCTTCCTGCCTCCTGTTTGCAAAGCTAAAATATAAGCTGTGCTTTAGTTAGTTTTTGTTGCATCCGCAATTTTCCTGAAGAAAAATTTCTCTAAATTTTCCTTAGCCGGAATCATTGTGACTACATCCTTATGCCTCTCTTTGATGCCTAAAAGAGTCTGCTTAACCTCCTTTTTGTTAGCAAAAATTAAATTCCAGCCGCCGTCAGGCAGCTTAACCGTTTCACTCGCGTCCGAAAGCAATTTTTTGGCAATTTCATCATGCCCGGGTTGAATATGAAGGCTTAAACCAGTATTCTGGAGCAAGTCATCCAATTTTCCCGCGCATAACAACTTACCTTCGTTAAGGATTCCCAGGTAATCACATATTGTTTCAACATCCGACAATATATGACTACAGAAAAAGACACTGGTTCCACTCGCCTTCTGCTGCAAAATTATATCTTTAAACTCCTGACGTCCATGCGGGTCGAGACCCACCAGCGGTTCATCAAGAATTAATAGTTTCGGTCGATTAATAATTGCCTGCGCAATTCCTATTCTCTGCACCATTCCACGCGAAAAACCTCCAAGTTTCGACTTTGCGTGTTTGGTCATTTTTACAATCTTAAGTACTTCCGCGATCCGCCCTTTACGTTCACTGGACGGTATACCCAATAACTTAGCACAAATATTAAGAAATTCATTAGCGGAAAGGTAGGAGCTGAAAACCGGTTCGTCAGGAAGAAAGCCTATTTGCTTTTTAATTTCAACATTTTCAGGGGCGCATCTGAGAATAGACGCTTCACCGCCTGAAGGTTTGATTAAATCCATCAATAGCTTTATCGTAGTTGTTTTGCCGGCGCCATTAGGTCCGAGAAAACCAAAGACAGCACCCATTGGAATATCAAGGGTGAGATTATCCAACGCGGGCGTTGGCTTTTTCCAGAAAAAGCTTCCATAGTATTTCGTGAGATTTCTTATTTCTATTACGTTTTCCATTACAAATCCTTCACTATATAATTATTTTATTTACTTTTTTTAACTACTACTTTTTGAAATGCTCTCCGGTCATGGTTACTTGCCCCCATGCGATTGTCAGCATATATATAAACAGGAAAAAGTTGTAAGTTTACCGAATTCCCATACCCCTGCCCACGATAATTTCTAGTAATCTGCATCAGGAAAGAGTCGCTCTGCTTAATTTTATTAATGCCGATATTGCTCAAATCTATTGCCAGCTCAATTTCAAAACCGCCATCAAAATCATCCGCGCTATATCGCGGTTTCATAAAATCTTTTGGCAGCGTTGTATTTGTCCCGCGATTAGGAGCCTTAGTATTTTTATAATAAAGAGTAGCTCCTTTACCAGTTACAGAAACAATATATTGATAATAATTTTTGCTTTTTCTGTTATTCATAAGGAAAACTTCAATACTGTCGTCCTTCCAGGCATTTGCCGCACTGTTTGTAGTAACAGCCTCATCCGGTTCTTTATCGTAAAACCGACAGATAAGATAAAGTTTTTTACCGTCCGTACTGCCTTTTATCTCTGTTTTTTCTTTACGCCATATAGTACCGTCATATTTTCTAAGCGGCGTAAAAAGTGCTAATCCGGGATCATTCCATTCAGGAAAGTATTCTCCAGGGGAGATTGTCGGGGTTTTGGTTTTAGGCAACTTGGCGGTAACTGGATTTTTGAATCTGTCATCAAGCTTTTTGCTGGTACTGACAGTTTTGCCTGATTTATTTTTTTGGTTTGCGGTAAATTTATTCCCGGTAACAATTTGCATGGCAGGACGAAACTCTCCGCTTCCTGTTTTTTTCGTAGAAAGTAAAATTTCATGGGTCATAGCTAACAGCGAAACTGCATATTTCGCAATTGTCAGGCGAAAATAGCTGAATATTACCATAAAAATCAGGAATAGTGTAACGAAAAACACGTTTCCCGGTATTTTTTGTATATCTTTCTTCATATTCATAAACCTATTACAAAAGCAATCTTTTTCAAGGAACAATTCAAGAAAAAATCGTTTTTTTGTGTAAATAATAATTTGCGGGCAATAAGTCCATATATAATAAAAAAATCAAAAACACTTTAGTCTTTTATTTCACTTTCTATTTGCTCAAAAAAATCATGCATGAATTTGGCTCTGGCAGCGGCGTGGCGCTTGCCGGCAACAGTCAACATTTTATCAGGGACATGCCGAAGTTTCACCAGGTATTCACGATAAGCTGAATCCTCGCGGCTGTATGCTTCGGAGTTCAAGGCTTCTTCGCCAGTGTTATGAACCCGGGCGTTTTCGCGTCCGGCAAAATGAAACGCTCTGCCTATACCGACAGCACCGATAGAATCAAGTTTATCCGCGTCATAAACAATTTCAGCTTCAATACTTTGTGGCGTCGGACCATCCCCCCTGAAACGATGACTGCGGATGCAATCACAAATTTTCTCAATCATTGCTTGCGGAAAATCATATTTTTTCAGCTCGGAAGCACAGCTTGCGGCTCCTTCCCGCGCATGGCAGAATTTACCTTTGGCGCTCATTTCTTCGGGTCGGGCTATATCATGCAGGAGTGCGGCTATGCGAATAATTTGCAGATCGGCTTCGGGTATTTCCGCCGCGAGCTTTTCCGCATTACGCAGTACCCTGAGGGTGTGATCAAAATCATGACAGCCGGGAGCGGATTGGAGTTTGGATTTCACAAATTCATAAATATGTGTATATTTAGATTCAAAATCAGACTGAATCATTTTCTTCCTTCTCTTCAAGTCTTTTAGCTTTATGTATTGCCTGCAGTTTGGATTGGATCAAGGAGTAAATTGTCGCCGCGACACCGCCCATGCAGATATAACCAATAATTGACTGCATCGCCGCAACCATCCTGAACCCGGGAAGCGCTACAATATCTCCATAGCCTAGACCGGTAAAAGTAATACAGCTGAAATAACAGCAGGTTTGAAGATCCTGTTCAGCTTTTCCATTGTCATTAACCAAAGCTTCACATTCAAAATAATAAAGGGCGAATAAAAAGACAAACAGTAATACTACGCAGTACCAGTCAATTATGATCTTAATAATATAATTACTGGGATTATCCGGTTTGGTCATGGCTATTAACAACATCATCAGAATAGTAACCACAAAAAATGCGATTACAATCATATCCTCAAGATTGAATTGCGCAAATTTGCCTCCTTTACCGATGATATAAATAAATGAAGCGATAGCCGCCAGTGTATACATTATAACAATTGGCCGCAAAGGGAGAAAATTAACATCCATAGCACTCATGACCAGCCCCATCAGCAAACCGCCAATGAGCAACAGCATACTTAATTCGAAATCCGTGATAATAAATATCATTGCCACATAAATGGCAATAATCATCATTGCGGGAATATAACCGATCAAGCGGTCGAGTAACTGTGTAATTTCAGCTTTCATTTTTCATCGTTTTACCGATATAAATTTGACGTGGACGGGTTATTTTTGTATTGGAAGTAGTCATTTCCTTCCAGTGCGCTATCCATCCCGGCATACGAGCCAAAGCAAACATCACGGTAAACATGTCTTCAGGGATGCCAATCGCACGATAAATAATTCCGCTGTAAAAATCAACATTCGGATACAAATTACGTTCGACAAAATATTCATCCTTCAAAGCGACCTCTTCCAAGTGCAGTGCTACTTCAAGCAATGGATCATCAATATTCATAGCTTTAAGAAAATCATGACAGGCTTTTTTGATAATCACAGCGCGCGGGTCAAAAGTTTTATAAACGCGGTGTCCAAAACCCATTAGTCGGAAACTGGAGTTTTTATCTTTAGCTTTATCAATATACTTTTTCACATTACCGTCTTTAACTATTCTTTTAAGCATATCAATAACCGCTTGATTAGCTCCACCGTGCAAAGGACCTGATAAAGCTGAAATACCAGCGGAAATTGTCGAATACAAGTTAACTTGAGCGCTTCCTACCGTACGAACCGCGGTTGTTGAACAGTTTTGCTCGTGGTCAGCATGCA
>DAOWBJ010000114.1 GCA_030634125.1 Victivallales bacterium | reverse complement strand
GGATTTTGATGATGTCAACGCGTTTACCGCGGGCGGTTACGTCAACAACCTGAACTGGTTTCAACTGGTTTTGCGCAACAGGGTAGTTAATGAAAAACAAGAGGTGCACTTATTTCTCAATGGCACGAGGCTGAAATCCGACCATGTCAGCACTAAAGGTTTTAAAACATATAAGTGCGAAGCCCGTTTAGCTATCGGCTGCATACGCTGGCTGATATTGGAGAACAACACCCCTACCAATAACGGCAAACCCGATAACTTTCTGAAAGGCAAAGTCGATGAATTTCTAATTTACAGCCGTGCCTTAAGTGATAATGAAATCAAAGGTCACTACGCTATGGGGGCTGAGCATTTATAGTTCACAAATACGCTTATAAACTATTTTTTAAAAATGCTAATAAATTTTAGTTATTTTATTAGCTTTTTATGCTTTTATGATATATATTGTATAATATAAAGCTTTATCTTTGCATTATATAACATACCGGAGTTGGCAATGGCTTATAAAAGGCACCTTTTTACAGTTATCGAATTACTTATTTCAGTTGCTATTCTTGCAACTCTTGCCTCTCTACTGATGCCTTCTCTTGCCGAAAGCCGGCAACGAGCCCGTTTTGCCCGCTGGACACAGTTCAACAAACAATGCAGCACTGACCCTTCATGTGTGGTTAATTTCAACTTCCAGGAGGGAAAAGGCGACATCCTGACAAATTCAGCTTGTGCTTATGAAGCCGAAGGTTTTAACGCCAACGACTACAGAGGGTATATACGAGGTGATTACCAGTGGGCTCAAGGACGCTGGACAAAACATAAAAAAGCTTTGCAGCTTGACGGCGCAAGCACTTTTTTTGAGTTCCTCGCAGCCAAACATGTAAACTTTACCAGTACAAAAGGTTTTACCTTTATAATTTCCCTGAAGTTTGATATTCTCAATAAGTTTGACGGAATTTTCGGCAAATGTTATATGCGGAACGCGGTAAACGGCATTCCCCAATATATTATGTATTATGACAATACAAAATACGGAGAGCTGAATTCGACCAAACTTTTCCACATGGATATTGGCGACGTCAGTGCCACCTTTGCCAATACTGACGAAAACGGCGCAACAATCAAACCGTTCAACAATATGGACTGGGTTCATTTTGTGCTGCGTAATAAAATTGTTGGTGACACCCGGGAGCTTGACCTGTTCATCAACGGAGTCAAACTGAAAGGTACATACAGCAACTTAAGCATAGGAAACCAGGTAATAGAAAATGCTAATTTAGCTATAGGCTGTATACGCTGGCTGGTGCTGAATAATAGAGACAAGAACGACCCGGCCCCATTCGGTAAACCTGACAATTTTTTGAAGGGCAAAATAGATGAGCTTTTAATTTATAACCGTGCTTTAAAAGACGCGGAAGTCAAGGCGCATTACCTCATGGCGGCTGAACACCTGTAATTCGTGAACGACATTGAAAACGTCTTTGAGGAGGAGATAACTTATTTCAGCTAATATTTCTTTCGACTAATAAATTTTAGTTAATTGCTGGACTTTTTAATTTTACAGGTATATATTGTAATGATTCCACACAATCAAACAATCTGGAGGTGCCTTTATGACTTACCAACGCCGTCATTTCACAGTCCTCGAACTACTCCTTTCTATTACTATCATTGCAATTCTTGCCTCATTGCTGCTGCCTAATCTTTTTGAAAGCCGGCAACGAGCGCGTTTTGCCCGCTGGCTGCAGTTTAACAAACAATGCAGCGCTGACCCTGCATGTGTGATTAATTTAAACTTCCAGGAAAGCGAAGGTGGTCTTCTAAAAAATTCAGCCAATGGCTGCGAAACTGATGGTTTTAATGCTTCCAACTATAGCGGAATTGTAAAAGGAGATTATGAATGGAGCCGCGGACGTTGGGTAAAAGGCAAGGGAGCTTTACAACTTGACGGCGTAAGTACCTATATTGAATTTCCTAGTAATAAACATTTAAATTTTGCCAGCGGAAATGACTTTACTATTCTGATTTCAGCAAAATTTGACTCTATTAACAAATGGGACGGGATTTTTGGTAAATGCTATACGGGAAATGATGACAACAGTTCTCCTGAATATGCTTTATATTTTGACGGCACAAACAACGACGGCAGCGGCAACACACTATTCCAACTGGAAATAGGAGGAACTAGTGTTGCTTATAGCGCACAAGATGAAAACGGCAATCCGATTAAACCTTTGGACTCCAACACCTGGCATAATATAGTCCTGCGCAACAAAGTTGTGGACGAAAAACAGGTAATAGATTTATTTATTGACGGAATTAAATTAAAATCCACATATAAAAGTTATGGCAACGCCCAAAAAGAGAGCAATGATGCTAATTTAGCTATCGGATGTATACGCTGGATCCCCAGCAGTGACAATAGCAGCTATGTAAGCGGCAGTTATGTCAGCAGCAGCTATACTTTCAGCTACGGCACCTATGTGGCCAGCAACGGAACATCCAGTACTGTTGACCAAAATGGCGGCGACGGAAACGGCAATAACGGTCAATCAGATGTAAACAATGATCAAAATGGCGACGGACCTGGAAATAATGGTAAGGGCGGCGGCGGAAACAATAATAATAACGATAGCAACAACGATAGCAGCGGAAGCTCTAGTACTGTTGACCAAAATGGCGGCGATGGCAACGGCAACAACGGTCAATCAGATGTAAACAACGATCAAAATGGCGACGGACCTGGAAATAATGGTCAAGGCGGTGGAAATAATAACCAGAATCAAAACCAGAATCAAAACCAGAACAATAATAATAACAACAATAATAACAACAATAATAACAACAATAATAACAATAATAACAATAATAACAATAATAACAATAACAACAATAACAACAATAACAACAACAACAACAACAATAACAACAATAATAACAATAACAACAATAACAACAACAATAACAACAATAACAACAATAACAACAATAACAACAATAACAACAACAACAACAATAACACCAGCAATGATAATGCTTCAGATGGCACCACTGACAATTTTTTGAAAGGGAAAATTGATGAGTTTATAGTTTACAATCGTGCTTTAACTGATGATGAAATCAAAGCGCATCATGCTATGGGCGATGAACATTTATAATTTGTAATTTACAAATTTACCGCTATACTACATAGTTCGCACCATACTAATACTTGACGGAGATGCGTTGATGATTTCAAAGCACCCTGATTCAGCTTTTGAAGAAAACAATACTACCAAAGCAGAAGATATAGCGAAAAAAATTTCAGAAGATAAAGTCCTTTTCTGGTGTGCGGAGTGTGGACAAAAATATCGTTTACCACAGGAATTATCAGGTAAGGCAGGAATTTGCTTCAAGTGCCAAAGCTATTTATTTATCCCCAGCGAATCACAAACTAAGCCCCCGGCAAGTAGTGTAATTAATTTCCCCTGTAAACATTGCGGCAAAAAACTGCGTAAGGCAAAAAAGTTTGCCGGCACGGAAGTTAAGTGCGGCAAATGCGGCGGCAAAAATATTGTTCCTGAAAAATCTAAGATATCGGCATTGGCGAAACCGGGAACCGCACCGGAAGAAAGAACTCTTTTCTGGTGTAATTATTGTGGTCAGAAATACCGCCTGCCGAAACATTTGGCGGGAAAGTCCGGAAGCTGTGACAGATGCCACAACGATTTCGTTATACCCGATAAATCACAAGCTAAACCAACGCTGAAAAAAACAAGCGTTTTCCCGTGTAGGCATTGCGGCAAAAAACAGTGGAAAGAAATAGAACAGATTGGCAAGGAAATTGAATGCAGCGAATGCGGCGGCAAAAATACAGTCCCGGATGAATCAAAAATACTACCATTAACGGAGCCGGAAACCGCAAAGGAAAATAGAATCTTTTTCTGGTGCAGTCACTGCGGACAAAAGTATCGTTTACCGCAGTACATGGCGGGAAAAATGGCGAGTTGCGACAAATGCCAAAATGACTTCATTATTCCTAAAGAATCACAAGTTAAGCCTGAACAAAGAGAAACAATCATTTTCCCCTGTGAACACTGCGGTAAAAAAATGCAAAAACCACAGGAGCTCGCCGGTAAGAAAATCAAATGCCGGGAATGCGGCAGGGAAAACATTGTTCCTGAAAAATCTAAAAAGTCGTTGATAGATATAGTAACTCCACAAAAAATCCTTGACCCGTTCCTGTCTGCCGAAGCAACAAAAATGAATCTGAATATACCTCAGCAAAAAACTGAGCCAAGCAGTTTTCTTAAGGCGCAAGCGACAGCAGAAATAGGATTGCCTAAAAAAAAAGCTGAACAGTTAGAAGCGGAAGAAAAGATTCTTTTCTGGTGCGGCTATTGTAAGCAAAAGTATCGTTTGCCGCAGGATTTGGCTGGCAAAGCAGGTTTTTGTGATAATTGCCAGAACGATTTATTTATTCCTCATGAATCGCAAACTAAACCGGAACCGAAAAAGACGATCTCTTTTCCGTGTAAACATTGCGGTCAAAAACAGTGGAAGCCGCAAGAGCTCGCCGGTACAGAAATCACATGTCATAAATGCGGCGAAGAAATTCTTGTACCTAAAAAATCTTTATTACAAAAAGTAACCCCGGTAAGATTGCATAATGCATTTATTGTAACTGAAGCAACAAGAACAAATCTGGTAGCGGTTGGACGCCCGCCGATTGACAAAAATGCTCCATCCAAAGAGCAATTCATCGCCAAAGCTCCACCTGAAAAAGTATTTAAATCAAAAGTAGTATATGATAAAGCTCCGCTGGAAGACGAAAAAGAAGTTATCATCGCTCCGGGTAAGGATGTATATATTGGTCCTCAAATTATCATTACTGAAGATCTTCCGACTATTCATAAAATCAAAAACTACTTCCAGAAAAAAGCGGAAAGGTATTTTATTTTTGCAGTATGCGTTATTTTTATAGATTATCTGATAAATACATACGGAGAAGACCACCGTCCATCTAAAGCGTTTATACTTTTCTCCACCTTTGCTATTGTGGCAATAATTCTATTGTTAAGCTGGAATTATATTACTTATACACCGCCTGACAAAACTAATAAGTGCCGTTATAACGTTATGTGCACCAACCCCGGGTGTAATCTTAATGAGATACGCAGATTTGAAGATATTACCAAAGAGAAGTGTTCTAAATGTTCCAAACGTATTGGCCTGGCTTATCGCTGCAAAAACTGTAATAAAGCTTTTGTATATGATGAAATCGAAAGCAGGAAAAAACTTAAAGCTAAAAATATAAGGGACGCAAACAGAAAGGCGAAGTGGTATGGCGGAAAAGCAAAAGTGGAAGATACATTATTCAGTAATACTGTAGTCAAAAAATGTCCTGATTGCCGTTCTGAGAATGTACATTACATAACCGTCAGACAAGCCGAAGAAGAAGCTGAACAAAAGGACATAGAAAAAGAATTACAAAAAATCGACAAAAAAACAGCAACAAAAAAGAAAAAAAAGAAAAAGAGGTAATTGCCTCAAAAAAAATATTACGGATTCAGGAATGGATGACATTAGAACAACACGGCAAACTTTGATTCAGCGCTTGAAAGACACTGAAAATGATGACGCCTGGAAAGAATTTTATGATTTCTACTGGCAGCTCATAACAGGCTGGGCACGGCATTTCGGCTGCTCCCCGACTAAAGCCGATGATGTGTTTCAGGAAACAATGGTCTGCCTTTTGCGGCAAATATCTTCATTTGAATATGATCCTGGTAAACGTTTCCGCTCTTACCTGAAAACCATCGTCAAAGGGCGTTGTTATGACCTTTTCCGCAAAGAAAGCCGCTACATAGCCGCCAGCGGCGATAACAGCGAAAACGAACAACTTAATTATTCACTTGATCTTCTAAGCTCGATGAAATGGGCGAAAAATTGATTAACGCGCAAAGCCGGGGATTATTTATCAAGGCGGTCGAGGAAATGATTAATAACCGCCCCGAATACCGCGAGACAATGATAAATAAGATGGTGTGTAAAAAGTCAACCCTAAAAGATTAAATTTTATGAAAATTTTCTTGATAAAAAGTTTTATTAACAACCAACGCTCTTATCAATATGAGCACCTTCCGCATGACAGCGCACCTGG
>DAOWBJ010000031.1 GCA_030634125.1 Victivallales bacterium | reverse complement strand
GAGAATCATGGGATGTTCAAGCCACATTTGAACTTATCTTCAAAGGATTTTATCCTGACCCCCTTATACACAATGTGAAACAGACAAACTTTTATGGGTCATATTTGCAAACATATCTTGAACGGGACATACGCTCTTTACTGGCGGTTCACGACTTGTCGCTCTTTAATAATTTTATGGAATTGCTGGCAGCAAGAACCGGAGCACTTCTTAATTTAAATGAAATAGCAAGGGATTGCGGAATAAGTTTTTCCACAGCTCAAAAGTGGTTGTCCCTTCTTGAGTCAACGCAAATTGTATACTTACTCCGCCCTTATTTTAAAAATATATCAAAACGGGTTGTAAAGTCCACCAAACTTTATTTTTACGATACTGGTTTGCTGGCATTTATTCTCAGGTATCAAACATCTCAAACACTTTGCAGTGGGCCGATGGCGGGAAATCTCTTTGAAAATTTCATCATCATTGAGCTACTTAAAAAAAATACCAACCATGCTGTTAATGCCGAATTGTATTACTATCGGGACTCAAACAAGAATGAAATTGATATTGTGATTGAACATAATGGGACACACCGTTTAATTGAATTGAAAATGGCAAAAACTATAAAAGAAAAGTTTGTGCGGACATTGCAGAAAATCGCGCCGGTAATTCCTGATTCCGAGTTGTACTTACTGTCGTTTGACACCAAAAACATAGCAGTTGCCCGGGATGTTAAATCAATGTTCTGGTATGATTTTATATATAATTTGGATGCCTGAAAAGGGACGGGGGGCAAAAAAAAGGCAGAGACCGATTAGCATATCAGTAAAAGACACATGTGGTACGGTATGAGGCTAAACCAAGCAAATCTTAATCGAGAGAAAATTAACTTTGAACAAAATGGGAGATATCATACATGAAAAACATCAAAATATCCGACAATGTCGTAATCGGTGAAAAATTAACTTTGATTGGCGGTCCCTGTGTCGTCGAAAGTTTGGAAATGTGCAAAAATATTGCCGGCTGCCTGCAGGAATTATGTGCCGGACTTGACGTTCAATATATGTTCAAAGCATCATTTGACAAAGCAAACCGCTCAAGCGTTAAATCTTTCCGCGGACCCGGCATTGAAGAAGGCCTGGAAATCCTCGCCGAAATCAAACGCTCATTTAATTTGCCCGTCGTAACCGATATTCACGAAGCTTCTCAAGCTCAACAATGCGCCGGAATAGCTGATATATTACAGATTCCCGCTTTCCTCTGCCGGCAAACTGATTTGCTTGTCGCCTGCGCTGAAACCGGCAAAACCGTTAATATCAAAAAAGGTCAATTCATGGCTCCTGAAGATATGCGCTGCGCTATCGAAAAAGTCCAGGATTCAGGAAATGACAAAGTGATGTTGACTGAACGCGGCACAAGTTTTGGTTATCACAATCTGGTGGTTGATATGCGTGGTTTAGCTACAATGCGCGAATTGGGAGTCCCGGTGGTTTTTGACGCTACGCATTCGGTACAACTGCCCGGCGGCCTGGGTAATTCCTCAGGCGGGCAGCGTGAATTTATCCGCCCGCTCGCCAGAGCCGCGGCGGCGGTTGGAATAGATGTGCTTTTCACCGAAGTTCACCCGGAACCGGCAAAAGCTCTTTCAGATGGCCCTAACTCGTTAGATTTTGATATGATTAAAACTGTTTTACAGGAAGTGAAGGCAATTTATGATTTCTCAAGAAAAAATTAACAAGATAAAAGCTTTAGTGCTGGATATTGACGGCGTCCTGACTGACGGACGCATGGGCTACAGTGCCGGAGACGAAATTAAATTTTTCAACGCACACGACGGACATGGTATAAAAATGCTTATGCGCGCGGGATTCAAAGTCGGCGCGCTCTCAGGGCGACAAGCGGAAGCCAACCGCAAACGAGCTCAAGAACTGGGTTTTGATTTCCTTTACGAAAATAAAAAAAATAAAAAAGAGGCATTCGCGGTTTTATTGAAAGAAAATTCTTTAAAAGCGGAAGAATGTTTATATGTGGGCGACGATGTCGTTGATTTGCCGGTTCTTCGTCAGGTAGGGATCGGCATCGTGGTCGCGAACGCGCCGGAATACATGGATGAATATGTAGATTTCAGAACAAAAGCCGCCGGCGGTTATGGAGCAGTACGCGAAGTGTGTGAATGGCTGCTGAAACAACGCGGCGAAT
Organism: Victivallales bacterium; assembly: GCA_030634125.1. GTDB lineage: Bacteria > Verrucomicrobiota > Lentisphaeria > Victivallales > Victivallaceae > JAHOYW01. The sequence goes on along the minus strand of DAOWBJ010000031.1, from coordinate 8,141 downwards.
GGGAAAAACAGATGGAGCGTTATATTTCGTAGAGAGAAAAAGTAATCGCGCCGGGGTGTCGCCGGACGCGGTCAAGCGGCGGAACGCTTGTCGATCGTCTCCAACGGTCGAAACTTAAGCGACGAAGTCGCGCATTAGACCAAATCCGCACTCGAAAAGCGAGGCTTCAAAAAATGCGGAGCAATATTTTTTTGAAGATGCGATCGTTCGAGCATCACATAAAAGTACGAGACAAAAAAAGATAGAAACTAAAGGAATATTGATATATGGATAAGCTTGAGGGTATGAGTATGGATATTGTTCAGGATAATATTGATAAATTGAAGATGATTTTTCCTGATGTGTTTACTGAAGATAAAGTTGATTTTGATGCTCTGAAAGAAGTTCTCGGGAATTATACCGAAGATAGAGAAGAGTATTATAATTTTTCATGGAACGGGAAAGCTCAAGTTCGTCGTTTGGCTCAAACTCCATCCACCGGTACACTCCGTCCGTGCAAAGAAGAATCCAAAGACTGGGATACTACCGAAAATTTATTTATTGAAGGCGATAACCTGGAAGTGCTCAAACTGCTACAGAAGTCATACCACGGTAAAGTCAAAATGATTTATATTGATCCGCCCTACAATACAGGAAAAGACTTTGTTTATCCCGATAATTTTAAAGATAATATTAATAACTATCTCGAACTAACCGGACAAACTGACGAAGAGGGTAAAAAGCTCACCGCAAACGCTGAAACAGCCGGAAGATATCACACCAACTGGCTCAATATGATGTATCCTCGCCTCCGCCTAGCTCGTAATCTTCTCAAAGATGATGGTGTTATTTTTATTTCTATTGATGATAATGAAGTTAATAACCTTAGAAAAGTTTGTGATGAAGTTTTCGGAGAAGAAAACTTGGTGGGCTCAGTTTGTTGGAAAAATAAATACGGTGCCGGAGCCAAAACAAAGGGATTTATTGAAGTCCATGAATATATTCTTTGCTATTCAAAAACGGAGTTAGAGAACATTGAATCAATATTATCAAATGAACAAATTAAGGCATATGATAAAAATAAAGATCACAATTATCATGTTCGAGGCGGTTATGTTACTCAACCGTTAATGACTAATAGTCTAGATGATAGGGAAAATTTACAGTATAGCATTTCGTATAAAGATGACGTTATTTATCCCAGAAAACAATGGGTTTGGGGTAAAGAACGACTAATGAAAGCGATTAATCATGATGAAGTTGTTTTCAAAAAGAAAAAAAATGGAGAATATAGTGTAAGAGCAAAAGTATATCTAAAAGATGAAAATGGACTCTTAAGACAGGGGAAACCGCTTTCGCTTTTAAATGGTCCATTTAATCAAGAGGGTACGAAAGAAACAGCTCAATTGATTGGAGAAAATTTATTCAGCTTTCCTAAACCGACTAGTTTAATTCAGTTTTTTTTGGGATTTACTATAAACAATAAAAAAACAAATGATGACATTATACTTGACTTTTTCTCTGGTTCTTGCACTACAGCTCACGCCACAATGTCATTAAATGCAGATGATAATGGCAACCGCAAATTTATCATGGTGCAGTTGCCGGAACCATGTGATGAAAAGAGTGAGGCATTTAAGGCTGGCTATAAGACTATTGCTGAAATTGGCAAGGAGCGTATCCGCCGAGCTGGAGATAAGATACAGGAGGAGTTAAAAGCTAAAGAGCGGGAACCTGATTTGCTAAGTTCTGTTGAAGAAGCACCAGCAAAATTGGATATTGGTTTCAAGGTGTTCAAACTTGATACGAGCAATATCAAGACCTGGGATGCAGACTATGACGATTTGGAAAATGCTTTGTTTGACCATGTGGAAAACCTTAAGGAAGACCGCGGTGAGTTAGATGTACTTTTTGAAATTCTGTTAAAATACGGACTTGACCTGACCGTTCCTATTGAGGAACGCAAGGTGTCCGGCGATAAGACGCTATATATCGTAGGTGCTGGAGCTCTGGTTGTCTGCCTGGATGATAATGTTGATATAGATGTCGTGGAAACCATCGCCAAAGTAAAAGCAGAATTAAAACCGGAAGTAATGCGAGTAGTATTTAAGGACAGCGGCTTCGACGACGACGTAGTAAAAACCAACGCCGTACAAATCCTCCGCCAGCACAATATTAGCGACGTAAAGAGTATTTAGGAGCTTTATATGAGTAGACCAATTATTCCCAAACCAATAAGAGAAAAAGTATTGAACGAATATAATCATCGTTGTGCTATTGGTAGTGAAGACAAACCACACTTGCATCATATTGATGAAGACCCAACAAATAATGATATAATGAATCTTATACCATTGTGTCCCAATTGCCATTTAACTGATCAGCATAATCCTACAAAAAAAATAGAACAGTACAAACTTCAATTATTCAGGCAATATAAAGACCCTTGTATATTAAAATCACAGTTTCATCCACTTTATTCTAGGTTTTTATTTTTAAATGATATTGATGAAAACGATGACAGTTCGACACGAGAATTAGAAAAACAGAGTGAAACCTTCTTAGATTTTATTGAAGAATTAGAAATGGGAAAGACTTTTGCAAAAGAAATTAAAAAGCTTACCCAAAACCATTTTACAATAGTATGTGATATACATGATAAAGAAAAGATTGCTAGGAAAATAAAACAGCATAACAAAGAACATCGCAAACAAATCATTGATAATAAAGATAAAATCGTATCATTGATTATTGAAATACTTAGATATCAAAGTTGGAATTAGCTTTATTATCGCTTATTATCGCTTATTATCGCATGGGTATAGTTTAAATGATATAAATAAAACCAAAAGCACAAGATATTGTAGTACTAAGCAAGATGAAGCACAAGATATAGGCTGTTAATTTTATATCTTATTATAGCTCATTTTCGCGAGGAAAATAATTTCAGAAATTTCATAGTATTGAAAAGGTTATAAAAACAATGAAGATAAAATTTGATCCAAACTTAGACTTCCAGCATGACGCGATAGAGTCGATAGTCAGGATATTTGAAGGCCAGGAGACTTGCCAGAGCAATTTTACTGTATCTGCTTATCATGTGCCAGAAAAGGAAGATAATGACACTGAATTTGAGCATTTTTCAAAAGCATCGGAAGCTGCAAGTATGGTTTACAAAAACCATTTAGAGATAAATTCTGAAGAAATTCTTGAGAACGTCCGTGCTATCCAGATTGAGAACGGTTTAAAGCAGTCAGGTAAGCTTGATTCAATGGATTTTACGGTTGAAATGGAAACAGGAACGGGGAAAACGTATGTATATTTGCGGTCTATTTATGAACTGAATAAACGCTATGGCTTCAGCAAATTTATAATTGTGGTTCCTTCTGTCGCAATCAAAGAAGGTGTAGCAAAATCACTTGAGATGACTCATCTGCACTTTAAGGAATTATATAATAACGTGCAGTCAGAGTTTTTTGTATATGATTCCGAAAAGCCGAACCGGATACGTGATTTTGCCGTTAATGACCATATTGAAATCATGGTAATCAATATTGACGCATTCCGCAGAAGTTTTACTAATCCAGACGCTGAAACTAAAGCCAACCGTTTTCACCGCAGTCATGACAAGCTTAACGGAGCGGCTCCGCGAGATTTAGTCCAGGCGACAAATCCGATTGTTATCATTGACGAACCACAAAGCGTAGATAATACTACAAAGGCAAAAGAAGCGATTACCAGCCTGAATCCTATGTGTTGTTTGCGCTATTCAGCAACACACAAAGAAAAATATAACTTAATGTACAAACTTGATGCTGTCGATGCCTACGAACAGAAGCTGGTAAAACAGATAGAAGTAGCTTCTTTAGCCCTCCAGGACGCTCACAACGAGGCTTATATTAAATTATTGGCAGTCGATAACAAGAATGGTCCGATAAATGCCAAAGTAGAAATAGATGTCCAGTCCGGCAGTGGAATCAGCAGAAAGACAATAAAAGTAAAATCAGGTGATGACCTTTATGATTTGTCCAACGGCCGGGATGTGTATGACGGATATATGCTTGAAGATATTTCTTGCGAAAAGGGCTATGAGTATATAAGTTTTTCCAGTCGTCCAGAAGAAATAAAGCTAGGGCAGGCAATTGGTGGAATGGAAGACGATACCAGAAAGCGTAATCAGATTCGTAAAACCATTGAAGAACACCTCGACAAAGAGTTGTTATTGCTTCCGCAGGGAATAAAAGTACTGAGCCTGTTCTTTATCGACAAGGTCGCAAATTACCGTGCTTATGACGAGGAAAAGAATCCAGTAAAAGGAAAGTTTGCAAAAGCTTTTGAAGAAGAGTACGGCAAGGCAATAAAGAAAAGCAAATATCACTCGCTTTTTGAAGGCGAAGACCTGGATGCAGAGGCGGAAAAAGTTCATAACGGTTATTTTGCTATTGATGGCAAGAAGAAAGATAATTCTGGAGCAGTGTTGCTGAAAGATTCGACAGGAGAAGGTAAAACCCAGGCGGATGAAAGCGCATATCACCTGATCATGAAAGATAAAGAAAGACTTCTCAATATGGACTGTAAACTGAAGTTTATATTTTCACATTCCGCATTGAAAGAAGGCTGGGATAATCCAAACGTGTTCCAAATATGTACGCTTAACGAGACTGGCTCCACAATGAAGAAACGTCAAGAAATAGGACGTGGACTGCGTATATGTGTAAACCAGGAAGGTGAGCGTGTACATGGTTTTGAAGTAAATACGCTTACCGTTATGGCAAATGAGTCTTACCAGCAATTTGCAGAAGAACTCCAGAAAGAAATAGCAAAAGATTCAGGAATAAAGTTCCAGATTGTAGAAAAAAACTTGTTTGCCAATATTGTGCTGGAAACGGATGGACATAAGAAAGAATACTTTGGAGAAGGTAACTCAAAAGAAGTCTGGAAATCATTACATGAAAATAATTATATTAGTTCTATTGGCAAAGTGCAGGATTCTTTAAAGGCGGCATTAAAAACTGGTACAGTTGAGTTGCCGAAAAAGTTCAAAAAGAATCGTGAGGAAATAATTTTAAGGCTGAAGAAGGTTGCCGGTTCTCTAGAAATAAAGAATCGTGATGAACGTGTCAGGGTTAATCTTAATAAGCAGGTTTTCCTTAGTCCTCACTTCAAAGAGCTTTGGGAACAAATAAAATACAAAAGCACTTATCGGGTTAATTTTAATACTGAAGAATTAATAGAAAAATGCAGTGAGGCATTAAAAGAACGCTTGATAATTAATCGTGAAAAGATAGAATATACCAAAGCGTTCAATAAATTAACCAGAGGTGGAATTGTCGCTCAAGATCAAGTTTCTAAAACAGAGCTTTATGAACAGGTAAAACATCAGTTGCCGGATATTATCAGTTTCCTGCAAAACGAAACAAATCTTAAAAGAAGTACAGTAGCAAATATTTTACTCGTAAGCGAGAAATTAAACGACTTTAAACGTAATCCGCAGAAATTTATTGATGAAGCGAGTGCAATTATCAAAAGTGTAATGCGAACATTTATTGTTGATGGCATTAGTTACCAGCGTTTAGGCGACGAGTGTTATTATGCACAAGAGCTTTTTGCGGACAATGAATTATTCGGATATCTTGAAAAAAATATGCTTGGTTCAGAAAAATCAGTATTTGATCACGTGGTATATGATTCAGCCAACGAACGAAGCTTTGCCGTAGAATTTGAGCAAAATGAAAATGTAAAGCTATACGCAAAGTTACCTGGTGAATTCAAAATAGATACTCCTTTGGGATCATACAACCCCGACTGGGCAGTGCTTATTTCTGTAGAAGGTGAAGACAAACTCTATTTTGTAGTAGAATCAAAAGGGTCAATCCAAAGCGAACTGTTGCGTCCAGTAGAATCAGCCAAAATAAAATGCGGCAGGAAACATTTCGAAGCATTAGGGACAGAAGCCCAGTTCAAGGTGGCAGATAGCCCAGAACGAGTATTAGACGCGGCAATGACATAATGTGATAAAACAAACCATAATTTAAAATATTAAAGTTGCAATAAGCAATAATGAAGAGTAGTGTGTTTAGGTAATAGAATATTATTTATAACTACATATATTAAAATTTCAATAATGTAATCTCGGAGCGTTATATATCTTGAAAAAAATAATTTCCTTATTAATTACGCTGTTTATATTAGGCGGAACGACTGCCGTCTGCGATGAACTTGGCGCACTCAAAGTGTATAACACACGTTTGCCGATTTATAACAGCAAAGGGCGTCTGCAATACATGATTTTTTGTGCGGTAATGACTCGAAAAACAGATAAAATTTATGCTGATGACGCGATAATTGACCTGGTGAAAAATAATGTTGACGTCAATAAAATAAAATACCTTGAAGACATTAAACCTTATAAACTCGGTACATCACCCGCGGATGTTGCTGAATTCTGGAAAGATAAAACCAACTCTCTCGGTTTTATATCATCGAGCAAAGCTATAATCCTCCAGGATAGTAAAATAGTTTCCGGCAGCAAAAAAGTTTTTTTCCGTTCTCCCCAACTGGATTTAAATGGAATTGGTTTTACCGCTGACTTTGACAAGCGTATAATACAAGTCTTTCAGGATATTGATATTATTGTCAGAATGAATTCAGGTGAAGGAAAAAAAATATCCAAAGGTGATATTGTCAAAGTTAAAGCAGATTCCATGATTATGGATATGGAGAAAAAGCTTATAACACTCATTGGAAATGTAAAAGTCGATGATGCTGGTTTTGATATTTTTTGCTCCCGCCTGATAATTGACCTCAACAAAGATGAAAATGATGATAAAGAAGAATCTGATGACATCATAAATCCAAACGGAGTCTCAAGTATAATCTGTTTGGGAAAAGTTAAAATAATTCGTAAAATTTCAGCCGAAGAACTCAAAAAAAACGGAGCTCAGAAAGCTTTTGCCGACAAAGCTGTTTACAATACATCCAATGAGCAAATTACATTAACCGGTAAAAACCCGCAGATTCACCACGGTGATAATATGATTTCCGGACAAAAAATCATTATCTGGAAAAATTCTGAACGCTTGCAGGCGTTTAAAAACTGCCTGGTTGAAACCATAGACAAAAAAGCGGCGAAGCCGAAAAAAACAGTGTTGACCAGCAATTTTATAGACTTTGATTACGCTAATAATATCGGTATTTTCACCGGACATGTTCGAGTGAAGAACGCGGAGTTCAAGCTCAATTGCAATAAAATGGATGTTCACCTGCAAACGCGCGGCAAAAAGAAAGACGCTGATTCCGGGGGGAAAGAAATAAAGAAAATTATCTGCACAGGCACGGTCATCGTTAATGATCCGCGTGCCCAGGTAAACTGCGACCGCATGGTCGTTACTTTTAAAGACAGCGTTCCCGGCGGCAAAAAATCTAAAGTAGACATCGACGGAGGGGGCAAACGCGAAGTTGATCTGATTAAATGTTTCGGCAATGTCCATATGCTTAATAAGCCGGAAAACATAGAAGAAAAGCCGACAATTATCAGTTCAAATGATGCGGTTTTGAATATCCCGGATAATGTCGCTGATTTACTCGGTAATGTCAAAATTGAAGAATCGCGTTTCTATTTAACTTGCGAAAAAATGAAGCTGATCGCAAAAGAAATTACACCTGAAAAAGCCGCGGCAAATGCTGCCGCAAATCAGGAAACTTATAGCACGACGCCAAAGCACATAGGAATTGGAGACTCTAGAGAGTTGATCAAAATTATTTGTCTGGGAAAAGTCGTCATGACGCGCAAACTTTCATACGAAACACAAAAAGCGTGTGGAGACAAGGGTGTATATATAATAAACGACCATCAGATTACTTTAACAAGCGAAAAAGGTAAACCGACCTTACAGCGTGGTCCGACTGTCATGGAAGGCAGTAAAATTATTCTCTGGACCGACAGCGAACAACTTGATGTGGAAGAAGGAACTTTGAAAGGTTTTGTCGGCGATTGATTGCGACGGTTCCGCCAAAATGACAAAAAGGCGGATGCAACGCCTCCGTGGTCAAGCGGCGGAAAACGCTTGTCGCCAATCTCCAATTGGCGAAATTTGCGTAACTTGTTGCGCCGCAATAAATACCGCTCTCGAAAAGCGAAGCTGACGAAAATGAGCATAGCG
>DAOWBJ010000133.1 GCA_030634125.1 Victivallales bacterium | reverse complement strand
GTTTTGCGGCCGGCGTGGGAAGAATATTGCCAGGGGCGTACCCCGAATCCATGTACATACTGTAACTTTTTTATAAAATTCGGGAAGCTTTTGGATTTTGCCGAGGAAATAGGCGCGGAAGGAATTGTAACCGGGCATTACGCGCAGATTATTAACGACAATGGTATTTATAAATTGAAGCGCGGCAGCGATCCGCTTAAAGACCAAAGCTACTTTCTGTACCGCCTGAGCCAGAAACAGCTTGCGAAAATAAAATTTCCCATTGGTCAAATGGAAAAAACTGCGGTACGGGAATTAGCTCGTGAGCTGGGCTTGAAAAACTCCGGGAAAAAAGACAGCCAGGACGCTTGTTTCAGCGTTGCCGGCGAGGTTTTCCCAGAAACTTTACGCCGATTGTTCAATGGAGATGCCCGCGAAGGCAATTTTATTTATAATGATAAAGTAGTAGGCAAACACGCCGGACTGCATCAATATACAATCGGACAGCGCAAAGGTTTAGGCGTAGCATTAGGCAAGCCAGGTTATGTTCAGTCAATTGATTCAGAAAGCGGCGAAATAAATTTAGTTACCGACAATGAAAAATTAATGTCTCAGTCTTTTGAGGTGAGTAAGGTAAACTGGCAATGCGGTACACCGCCCGAACTGCCGCATCATTGCCAAATTCAGGTGCGTTACCGCAGTTCTCCCGGCGGCGGTTTGATTGAGGCCTGCGATAATGGTTTAAAAGTTACTTTGGACGCTCCCGGTCGAGCCATTACCACAGGTCAAGCCGTAGTATTTTATGATGAAGAGTATCTAATAGGCGGCGGAATAATCGAAAAAATCTAAGTCTTTTTTGTCAGAAATTTATTCAGTTGGTTGGCAAATTCATGAGCGTCTTTCTGGTTGAAAGGCGCCGACCCTCTGGTGGGTGCTCCGCTGTCGCGGATTTCCTGCATTAAATTACGCATCGCTAAACGATTTTTGATATTGACAGTCGTGTATAATTCTCCCCGGTGATTTATGGCGTAAGCTTTTTTGGTTATGGCGCGGTCAGCCAATGGAATGTCTGCCGTTATGACTAAATCGCCCTCTTTAAGCATTTCCACAATGCGGTGGTCTGCTTCATCAGGTCCGGAACCGACTATGATGTAAGTGATATTTTTTGATTCACCAATATTGATACGCTTGTTTGATACCACGAATGTCTGTATTGCGAGCCGTTCAATGGCGCGGAATAAAATAGTTTTCAGCGGATTTGGAAAAGCATCTCCATCAAGGTAAAGTGTCATTTTGCTCACTATTTATCGCCGTTCGATATCCATTTTTGCGCGTCTTCCAGCTGATCGAAAGGAAAATGTTTGATTACCGCATTGACAAAGTGGCTTGCGACATGTTCCGCAAAGCCTCCTATTGGAGAATCCGTCACAAAAGCTACACGGGACACATTTTTATGATGATCTCTAATAAATTTCAGATGTTTTATTAATGTACCGAATGAGTCCCAGCCCGGGAATGATTTTACATTAATTATTACACCGTTTAATTTCCCGAATTTCCCAATATACGGATCAATTATCTTAGCGGCAGACTCAAAATCGCCCTTGGTCAGCTCGCCGTTCGGTTCCAGGGTGGCAATACCTTGTTTTTCATCCAAATTAACGTTTAACATCTGTTTTTTCCTTATTTTGTTTAGCTTTCATTGCCGCGATAATTACCGCCAGCGGGTCAACTGGTTTTTAGATTGCGCATCGGATTTAACGCTCAATTCAGCAATCAATTTTGCTGATTTTTCTACGGTTGCGGCATCCTCAAGCATAGATTGAACCCGCGCGTGGTCATCATATATCCCGCAGGCTTTTTCATTGAATTAAACGTGTGCAATATTGTTCTCTTTAATAAACTTGGCTAACTTAATATCATCATCCAATACTTGCGTTTTAAACCAGTCGACAAGCCATTCGCATAGAATTTTGACATAGTGGTCAACATCTATTACTTCCGTACTTATTTTTTCAAGCAACTCATCCGTTTTGCCACGAAATATATCGTGCTTGGCCAGATGTTCTTCGTACAAAGGGTATTTTGCAGAACGCATCAGGAATTCTTCGGCGTCAAAATGCTCCAAAGCATAAGCGATGATCTCATCGAAATAATCACTAAGCTCCGCTTTTGTCATGTCTCCTTTGCGGTTGTTAACGACGAGTTTATTAATTAATAAAATAAATTGTTTGTGCTGCTTGTCAATCAACGGTATTCCTGTCAGATATTTACTCGGATCTATAATCATTTTTCCCCCTTGCTAAGTTTTTTATCCGATAATCAGGAGTGCCGCACAGGGAACTACATTGAATACCAGAATGGCGATTTTGAATATGCCGAGGTATGAATAAATCGCCACATTGAATGCTTCTCTGGAAATGGAAAACCATTTACTGTGCATACGGTAAACCAAATCCTGGGCGGGTATGATCATTATAGTCGAAAGGATCAACAGAGCTGCATTGATAATTGTGCACCACATAAAAAAGGCTGTTAATACTTGGATAGTCATGATATTCCTCCTTTTTTTCAATGAATGATTAAAGTCTCTCTACAATAAATATTAATATACGTTAGGAAGAATGGAAAATCAATGTTTATCCAGTTCTTTGTTGAACAGCACTGTTCCGCCGGCCGCGGCTATGGGTAACAAGGGGATTGCGAGCAAAGGAATATATAATAAAAAATACGCAGCCGCGCCAAAACCTAAAACCTTCATTCGATTGCCGCTTAAGCTTTGTTTGAATTCTGTCCGGTTCATGGCGCGGTGCTCGGCACTGTACAGCAAAAGCGACAAGCCAAAGAAATATCCCACAACTAAACTGTATATTATCGTCCCGACGTAAGGTATTAAAAAACTTAAAGGGAAAAGCAGGATTGCCCAGAAAAGCGTTTTTAAGTTCAAAATAAAAGCGTTTACAATCGAACTTCCGAAATAATATACGGCCTGTTTTCCGCTTAGTTCAGGAGGAACAAAAGCAAAGCAGTCTTTTTCTATATTCAAGGTCATGCGATCAAAAAATGGTGCGGCAAGCGTTGAATATAGCGTTGTTACCGTTAATAAAGTAATCATAATTCCAAATAGAAAAACGGAAATATTTACCAGCCAGCGCAGGGGATAAACAGCCCAGCGCCACCATTGAGAATATTCTGACGGCTCAGGCAAAAGACTTATTAATAAAGGATGCAGATACGCAAAATATAACCAGAACCCAAGGACATATAAAATAACACTGAAAAGCAAAGGCCATAAAACATAATGCCAGTAACGCGGTTTTGTCAAAAACAGCTTGAAGCCTTTGAATAAAGCACTGACGCCAATACTGAAGTCCTTACTTTTTTTCATTTTTCCGATTTCCGCCTGGCGTTTTGAATTATTCGCGTCGCAGCGCAGGCGGCGCCGAAACCATTATCAATATTAACCACCGTTACGCCGCTGGCGCAACTATTAAGCATTCCAAGCAAAGCCGCGATTCCACCCATTGCCGCGCCGTATCCGACACTGGTCGGCACCGCAATCACCGGACAGCTCACCAGACCGCCAACCACACTGGGCAAGGCCCCTTCCATACCGGCAACTACAATTATTGCGTCAGCGTTTTTAAAACTCTCAACTTCCCCAAGCAGACGATGCAGTCCAGCGACTCCGACGTCACTAATCATAATTGTGCCGACATCACAGCTTTCTAAAGTATATTTGGCTTCCAGCGCGACATTCAAATCAGAAGTGCCCGCTGTCAAAACCACAACATTTCCATACTTTTTCGCTTTTTGCCTTATAATAAAAACGCGCGCTAATTCGTCGAATTCTCCTTGTGGAAACTTTTTCTTTAAAGCTTTTCCCTTATCAACGTCGAGCCGGGTAACCAGCACCGGACTTTGTTTTTTAATAAGCGTAGGGATGATTTCGCACAACTGTTCAATTGTTTTGTTCTCGCCGTAAATGAATTCAGGAAAACCGCAACGGCTTTTGCGGTCGTGGTCAATGCGTGCGAAGCCTATATTTTCAATTCCTCTGGAATCTGAGATTTGCGACAAGGCGCTAAATATATCTATATTACCCTTATCGAGCTGTTCCATAATTCTTTTTAATTTATCCGCCATCAGACATTCCTTTTTCTTAAGTACTATAATTTACGTCTTTAAATTAAAAATATCAAGCTTGACTGTTTAAAAGTCTTGGATTATCAGGGGAACAGATGTATTATAATATATGCTTAAAAAACTATTAAAATTATACATTGAATGCTGGCGGCCGCATCGAGGAGAATCCGCATCGGAAGCGATTACGCATTTTTACGTCCCAAAGCTAGACGTGGCGTTTTTGGTGCGCCTGCTCACGATTGTTGGTGTCGGCTATGTGATTTTCAATTTTGTTCTGATACCACAATTTATCAGCGGCGCCAGCATGGAACCTACATATTTTCGTAAAGGTTTTAATTTTTGCTGGCGGGGCAAATACCTCTTCTCGCAACCCAGACGCGGAGATATCGTCATTATTAAGTACACCAGGGATGTTTATTTGTTAAAAAGAATTATTGCTTTGCCCGGGGATAGCCTTTATATCAAAAACGGAGTACTTTACCTGAACGGGAAAGCTCAAAGAGAAACTTATGTCAAAAATCCATGTGACTGGAATCTGCCCTTGCGCAAAGTCAAGCCGGGACATGTCTACGTCATCGGCGATAACCGTTCAATGTCAATGAGGCGGCATACCTTCGGCGAAGTCAGCCGGAAACGCATAAGCGGAGTGCCTTTATGGTAAAAAATATAAAATATATAGCAATAGCGTTGGTCTTAGTTGTTATCGGTATAATTGCGTTCAGCTTTTTTGAAGACCCGTCGCCGGAAAAGCAAATAGAAAAACAATTGGAAAAATTTCTCTCCAACGCGTCAAAATCTTCCGGCGACAAACTGACTACTGGTTTATTAAAGAGTAAAAGCCTGGAGAGCTTGTTTGCGCCGCGCTGCAAATTTTATGTTGGAGTATCCTCATTTTCCGGCACATATACGCCGCTACAGCTTTCGGCCAATGCAATGCGTTGCCGCACGATGTTCAAGCGCGTCAAATTTTCGGCTCATGATGTTGAAATAAACTTGACATCGCCAGACACGGCAAGAGTAGATTTCACGGGGGCACTAAGCGGCTTAACCAAGCGGGGCAAATCTATTGAAACCTACAAGGAATTAACTTGTAATTTGCAGTTAATTGAGGGTGAATGGCTAATTAATGCGATTTCGATCCGGGAAATAATAAAAAAATAACTTTTTTATTTTTTAAATTTGCAATATCAAGATTTGAGGTTATACTAAGAGTTCTGCAATAATGAAAATTATTCAGTAACCACGTCGCGGGGTAGAGCAGAGGTAGCTCGTCAGGCTCATAACCTGAAGGTCGCAAGTTCGATTCTTGCCCCCGCTACCAATTTTACCTCAATAACCGTTTTCAGTCCTTTACTGTCTTTGACTAAAAATTTTAAATAAGGTTGCAATAAAAAAACAGGCTGAGTGAGTAATTTTGTGTAAACGGCTTTTCTTGCCTTACTTTAATTTAGCATAGTTCCTCCCGAAGCGCCAGCTTCGTTCTTTTAAAAAAGCGCATTTAAATCTCCGCAGGAGATGCGCCAGCGAGACCGTCGGCAGGGTAAGGATTCGCAGAATCCGTCCCGAACCACAAGTTTATCATAATGGGAAACGCTCCTCAAAAT
>DAOWBJ010000248.1 GCA_030634125.1 Victivallales bacterium | reverse complement strand
CATTTTACGGACTATTTGAAATCGCGTAACATTTCACGGATTTTCTACTGCAAAGAATTTTTGGGAGTGAAATCCCAGGATGCCGGATTGTATCGTCCGGTTTTAGGATTGCGCAATTTTTTACTGCAAAACGTGACAGACGGGATAAAAAATGAAAAGCACCGTGATGTGCTGGCGACTCTTTTATTTGGCTGCCGGCAGGGATTGGATTATGCGGATAAGGTCAATTATGTTAAAAGCGGCACGATTCATATTTTTACCGTAAGCGGCTTACATGTCGGGATACTGGCTTTTATTTTGTTCTATTTTTTCCGTTGGGTACCGTTCCGTTGTCGCCATTTGCTGGTTCCCGGACTGGTATTTTTGTATGTGCTTTCAACGGGTATGCACCCGCCCGCGCTGCGGGCGTGGTTGATGATTACTATCTGGTGTGTGTGCCGGGCTTCATTGTTATACATACCGGCTTTGAATATAGTATTTTTGACGGCGGCGGTTTTATTGATCAAAAATCCTTTTTACTTAAATGATATGGGCTTCCAGTTTTCCTTTACGGTAGTTGGTTTTTTGGTTGTCTCAAGTCGCAACAGCCGCGAATGGGAACATTTATTCAGGGAACTATTGTCCTGGATTCCCGCGAAACATCTGGGATTGCTTCGTTATTGGGGAGAAAAGTGGCGGCGTAGATTTTTATTGACTTTGCTCGGTTGTGTTGTCGCGTGGCTGGCGAGCAGCGGCATTTGCTTATATTATCAGGGGATATATTTTCCGTTTTCGATTGTCGCGAATTTTCTGCTGATTCCTTTTGTTATGCTATTGTTTAATCTTATTTTTCTCAAAATATTTTTAAGTTTTTTCAGCTTTTTACTGCCTCTGACGGCATGGCTGGTGGAGAGTGCGACCAGCGCAATTGATTTTATTGCCGGAATATCGCTTGACCTTTTCGAATCAACTCACGCGGCGGCACCGACGGTTTATGGTTTATTGATATTTTACGCGGCTTTGCTGCTATTGCTTGTTTCACGCAAACGCCCGGGCATTATCACCGGCTTGCTGGGGGCAGGGGGAATGATTGTTTTCTGGCATGTTTCGAGTAATTTTATCGCGCCGTCTTTGACTGTGGTGCACGGCGGTGGCAGTCAGGAAACGGCGTTTGTTATTATTGAACCTTCTATGAAAAGCGCGACGGTGATTAATGTACCGTCTTTTGAAGCGGCGCGCTGCATCGCCGCGCGGCTCGGACAAAGCGGAGTGCGGAAGGTGGATACTTTGATTTTCAGCGGCAGCCGAAAAGATTTTTGCAAGGGCGCGAAAGTTTTGGCGCGGCGTTTAAAGGTGCGGGAAGTGGTTCAACTGGAACCTGACAGCCGCAGTTCATTTTTCAATAAAAGCATTAACGCGTTGCTTGAGCAGGGGGCGAGCTGTAAAGTTGGAAGGATTTCCGGCTCCGACAGCAAATTGTTTGAATACCATTCGGGCAAAATAAAAATTATTGGCAAAAATCAGCGTTTAGACATTGAATATCAGTCCAGTATCCTGCATATTAAGACAAGGACTTTTAGTAATAATAATGGATGCAAAACGATCGAACTTATTTTTGGCGGAGGGCGCCGGATCAGGTGCGAATTGTTGAACAGTTCTATCCTGGAAATGAGGGATTATAGTTTTGACTGATAAAAAAATGAAAATATGTCATGTAATTACCCGAATGATTGTTGGAGGAGCTCAGGAAAATACACTTTTTACAATAGTCGGACATATACAAAAAGGACACGAGGTAGTCTTGATAACGGGGCCTTCTCCTGGTCCGGAGGGGGAATTACTGAAGAATAGTGATTTTCCGGAATTTGAAATCATAGAAGTTCCTGATTTAGTGCGGGAATTGAATTTGAAGAAAGACTATTCAGCTTATAAGGAATTGAAAAGAATATTGACCGAGCTGAAATTTGATGTTGTTCATACGCATAGTTCCAAAGCCGGGATTCTTGGACGTGCCGCGGCCTGGAAAGCCAGGGTGCCGTTCGTTACTCATACTGTTCACGGACAAGCATTCCATGCTTACGAAAAACCGTGGAAAAACTTTTTATACATAAACGCGGAACGCTGGGCGGCAAAACGCTGCCATAAGATTTACGCGGTCGCGCAGGCAATGATTGACCAATGCGTTAAAGCCAAAGTCGCGCCGCGGGAAAAATATAAAGTCGTTTACAGTGGTATGGAAATCGGCGATTTCCTGAATTCCAAACCTGAACCGGAATTGCGGAAAAAACTTGGTATCCCGGAAGACGTAAAAGTAATCGGCGCGGTATCGCGGCTGTTTCCAATGAAGGGATATGAATACTTTTTGCCCGTCGCGCAATCAATAGCGAAGGTTTGTCCTGACGTTCATTTTCTGGTAGTCGGTGATGGTTCCATGCGGCAATGGATGGATGCTGAAATTGCTAAACACGGCTTGACTGACAATTTCCATTTCGCGGGCTTGGTGCCTCCTGATGAAGTTTACCGCTATATAGCCTTGATGGATATGTTGATACATTTATCTTTGCGTGAAGGTTTGCCGCGTTGTGTCGTTCAAGCCTTAGCATCGGGCAAGCCGGCTCTCGGATTTAAATTGGACGGTACGCCGGAAGTTATTATTGATGGAGAAACCGGATACTGCGCGGCGGCTAAGGACATGAAAACCATAATAGCAAGCGCGATACACATTCTCAGTGATCAAGAACTGGCTCAAAAAATGGGCGAAAACGGCAAAAAAATGGTTGCTGAAAAATTCAACTGGCATAGAATGGCTGACATTCTGGAAGAAGAATATCTGAAACATTTGAGAAATATTGGGAAATAATCCCAAAGGGATTAAATGTTAATAGCCGTAGGTGGAACCTACGGTTTAAATGCAAGAATAAATTCAACCCTGTCCGGGTTGTTTGTTTTTTGTAAATATTCAACGGGTTTTACCCATGGCTATTAAAATAGTACCCCCTGTCGGGGGTAAAAAATAAAAGAACGAGTCTGAGATGCTTGAACAAAAATTAGAAAAATTATTGACTATCCTGAAGGAAACGGGAAGTGTCGCGATTTGTTTTTCAGGAGGAACCGACAGCACCTTTTTGTCCATGGCTGCCGGCAAAGCCTTGAAACCTGATAAATACTTGCTGATACATGTCTCATCGGAAATGATACCACGGGTTGAGACTGCTTTTGTCAATGAATGGACCGCGGAAAATAACTTTCCTTTAAAGATTATTGAAGTAGATCCACTGGCAAACAAAGATATTGCCCGCAATGACTTGGAACGCTGTTATTATTGCAAAAAAGCTATAATGGAAGTGGTTTTCGCGGAATCTGAAAAAAATGACTTAAAATATGTTTTGGACGGTACGAATTGTGATGATCCTGGTGATTACCGCCCCGGCATGAAGGCCGCCGACGAAAGAGGCGTACGCCATCCTTTACTCGAAGCAGGCTTGAACAAAGCGGAAATCAGAATTTTAGCCGACCGCTGGAATCTGCCGAACTGGAATACTCCTCCGTCAGCCTGTCTGGCTTCACGTTTACCATACGGAATGGAATTGACTTCTGAGCGTTTGAAGATGGTG
>DAOWBJ010000097.1 GCA_030634125.1 Victivallales bacterium | reverse complement strand
TAAAATTCGCAATTGATTTATTATTAATTCATTCGATGTTGGGCGTTCGATGTTGAATGTTCGATGTTCAAAGTCCCGGCAAAGCCGGTTAAGTTCAGGTGTTTTTTTATGTTTTAAGCTTTTTGCGTTATGACAGCTCGAGCGCTCGCATCTTTGCAGAAAATCGCTTCGCTCTTTTCTGAAAAGCCTCGCTATTCGAGGCGGAATTGTTCCATTGCGCTCCTTTGTCGCTTAAGTTTCGCCATTAAAGATGGCGGCCAACGTTCCGTCGTTGGATCCCGTCCTGGTACGACCCGGCGCATATGTATTTTTTTATTTTTTTAAGTTTACAAACGTGCTTCTTTATACAGTTTTTACCTTTAAATCAATAAATATCATAAAAAAATATCTATTTGACATGACATAAGCAACAAAACGGTTTATCTTATGGTGCTTAAGTTTATAATAACAAATCGAATTTAAATAACATGGGAGTACAGCCATGCAGGTGCCATTACTTGATTTTAAAGAACAATATCAGGACTTGAAAGAAGAAATTTTAAAAGAAATCAGCGATATTTGTGATTCCCAACAATTTGTACTTGGAGCTAAAGTTCAGAAGCTGGAAAAAGAAATAGCTCAATACTGCAATGCGGAATTTGCCTGTGGTGTAACTTCCGGCTCGGACGCATTGATTATTGCCCTGATGGTGGAAGATATAGGCGCCGGCGATGAAGTTATCACCACGCCATTTACATTTTTCGCCACAGCCGGCGCTATCTGCCGGGTCGGAGCGACTCCGGTTTTTGTTGATATTGATCCAGATACTTTTAATATCGACCCAACTAAAATTGAAGAAAAAATAACTTCAAAAACTAAAGCAATTCTCCCCGTTCACCTGTTCGGACAATGCTGTGATATGGACGCAATCAATGCTATTGCCAGAAAGCATGATCTCATCGTTATTGAAGATGCCTGTCAATCTATCGGAGCTGAATTCAAGGGTAAACGCGCGGGAAGTATGGGCGATTACGGTTGCTTCTCCTTCTATCCGACTAAAAATTTAGGCTGCTTTGGAGATGGCGGCATGGTTACTACAAATGACGAAAAGAAAGTTGAGCTGCTGCGGATTTTCCGTAACCATGGTCAAGGTTCAACTTATATTCATAATCATATCGGCGGAAATTTCCGTCTTGACGCTTTACAGGCGGCAGTCCTGTCTATTAAATTGCGTTATCTGGACTCATGGAGCGACGCTCGTGAAAGAAATGCCGCTGAATACCACGAACTTTTCGCTAAATCCAGGATTGGCGACAAAATCCAGTTACCAGTCGTGGCAGATTACGCCAGCAAACATATTTACAATCAATTCAGCGTACTTGCAGCTGATGGCAGACGCGATGAGCTTTGTGCTAAACTGCGTGAAGCCGGTGTCGGCTGTGGAATTTACTATCCTCTGTCACTGCATTTACAGGAATGCTTCAAAGCTCTAGGCTGCAAAGAAGGCGATATGCCGATAAGCGAGAAAATTTCTAAAGAAATTCTGGCATTACCGATTTTCCCTGAGTCTACTTCTGAGCAACGTCAGTGTGTAGTTGAAACAATTGAAAAAATTCTGTGCGGTTAATATGAGCAAAAAACGCGAAAACGAACAACAATTTAAAAGGCAGAGTTATTTCAGGCTGCTCAAATACACCAAGCCCTACTGGTTCCGCATGACTCTTGGAGTTGCGGCTGGCTTACTGGTAGGCGGGTCAATGTTCGCCAGTATAATGCTTATTCCTGAACTGCTCAATGCTGTCGAACAACCAGTCGGCTCTGATAGCCGGACAATCAATATAAGTCAAAAAACAGAGCAAATTGTTGATAGTATCGAAAAAGAAAAAGGCAAAAAGTTTTCGCGCGATGAAAAATTACGGAAGATCGAAAAGATATTGAATCCTTCCGATCCCAATCCTAAATTGACTGCTTCTTTGCAAAAGGTGGAAAATTTCGCCAAAAAACTTTCTTTACCGATCAAAATTAAAGACAAGCGCGCGATAGTAGTCAGTTGGCCGGTAGAGTTTACGATTCCGGTTTGTACCCCGACCGGGCGGATGGCATGGCAGTTTTTAATGATTTATGTTATAGCTTTTGTCCTCGGATGGACCATCAAGAATCTCGCGACTTATGCCAACCGTTATTACACCCGCTGGGTAGGCGCTAAAGTCATCGCTGATCTACGCAATGAAGCTTTCAATAAATTACTCGGGCAGTCACTCAAGTATTACGGCAGAATGGATGTCGGTCATTTAATAAGCCGCTGTACCAATGATACTTCCACTATCGAAACATCTGTTGCCAATGTCATCGCTGACGCCACCCGCTGTCCAATTGAAATCCTTTCATGCGTCGCCGCAATTTTCGTTTTAAGTATGCAAAGCATGCAAAGCAGTAATTTTGTCCTCGTTCTGATACTTTTAGTCGGCATTCCGCTGATTGCGATGCCGGTAGCTATACTGGGGCGCAGAATCAGGCATATTTATAAATCATCGCTTCACGTTATCGCGGAAGTTATTTCCAGAATGCATGAAGTTTTCACCGGTATTTTGATTGTCAAAGCTTATAACACAGAAGCTGTTGAAAGCCAGCGTTTTTATAAAATCAACCGTAAATATTTCCGCACCGTCATCAACGCTCTCAAACTCCAGTTATTAATGAGTCCCCTGATGGAGATTATCACCATTACCGCGGCACTGGTCTTTTTGCTTTACTCCTACAGCAAAGGTGTTAATTTTACTGTACTTATCGCCTTGATGGCTCCCGCTGTTCTGGCATATCGTCCAATTAAAAGCCTGGCAAAGGTTACGACTTACCTGCAGCGCAGTATGGCTGCCGCTGACCGTTATTTCGACCTGATCGACACTGATACCGGGATCAAGGAAAAAGCTGATGCTGTTAAGCTTAAGCAGTTCGAGAAGGAAATATCCTTTAATGATGTGGTTTTTTCCTACGAGGAAACTCATATTCTTGATGGAATTAACCTGAAAATCCCAAAAGGTTCGGTGGTCGCTGTCGTTGGCGAAACAGGTTCCGGCAAAACTACTATTGCCAATCTGATTGCGCGTTTTTATGATGTTGATTCCGGCTCTGTTACTATTGACGGCATTGATGTGCGTGACTTGACAATAAAATCGCTCCGCAAAAATATTGGCATAGTTACCCAGGACCCGATTCTTTTTAACGAAAGCATCGCTGACAACATTTCATACGGCAACCCTGATGCCTCAGCCGCGGAAATTGAAGAAGCGGCGATAAAAGCCAATGCTCATAAATTTATCATCGACGGACGTCATCCTGAAGCTTATGATACCGAAGTCGGCGAAAAAGGCTCCAAGCTCTCCGGCGGCGAAAAACAGCGCATCGCTATCGCGCGGGCCATTCTCAAAAATCCACCGATTCTGATTCTTGATGAAGCCACCAGTGCTCTTGATACTGTTACTGAGCGGCTCGTTCAGGAAGCTCTCAATCACGCTATGCAGAATCGGACAGTTTTCGCTATCGCGCATCGTCTAAGCACCATTCAACACGCGGATAAGATTATCGTTTTGAAATCCGGCAGGATTGTCGAACACGGTACTCATAAAGAATTACTCGCGATGGATGGAATTTATAAAGAATTATACGAAACACAATTTCAAATCCAAAAATAAAATGACTATTGCCAGGGATATGTTTGCTGACTTAAGGCACATTCATTTTGTCGGAACAGGTGGAGCCGGCACTGCTCCGCTTGCAGAGATTATGCTCCAACTCGGATATTCCGTAAGCGGTTCAGACTTGTGTCTTAATACTCAAATTGAACGCTTAAAACAACAAGGTGCTCTGATATTTCAGGGACATTCCGGCGAAAACCTTCCGTCTGAAACTCAATTGCTGGTTTATTCATCCGCCGCGACGGATGACAATCCGGAATTAGTTCAAGCTCGAAAACTAAATATCCCATGTTTACGCCGCGGAGATTTCCTCGCTAAACTGAGCAGCTTATACCCGCGTACCATTGCCGTCAGCGGTTCACACGGCAAAACCACGATCACCGCGATGCTGGCGTGGATTTTGCGGCAATGTCAAGTAGCATGTACTTATCTTGTCGGCGGTAAAGTCAATGATTTTCCGGAATCTGAAGCAGCTGATAGTGATATATTCATTACTGAAGTGGATGAAAGCGATGGCACTAATGCCTTGTTTTCGCCTTTTATCGGATTAGTCAGCAATGTTGAAGACGACCATAGCTGGAGTGTTGGCGGAACTGAAGCTTTGATGGCAAATTTTTCCCGTTTTGCTCAACAAGCCCGACGTTTAATTTATGTTCGCGACAGTAATTCCGTCAAACTGTTTAAAGATCATCCGAGCGCTTGTTCTCTGAATGTGAATGACTTAATTCAATCTAAAGGGATAAAATTTAACGGTTTTATGAAAATTAATGCCGCTCTCGCCTGCCGTGTTGCCGAAGAACTCGGTGTTGCGCCTGATATGGCAATACAGGCAGTTAATAATTTCCCGGGAGTCGCACGGCGTATGACTGTTCATTTTGAGTCGCCGCGAGTTACTTTGATCGAAGATTACGCGCATCATCCCAGCGAAGTAGCTCGTTCGATTGAATTATTGCGCCAAAATTATCCGCAACACCATTTGCGGGTTATTTTTCAGCCGCATCGTTACGCCAGACTGGAAAAATACATTGATGCTTTCGCGCGGGAATTAGCCCGTGCCGATTCAGTTTTCATTGCCCCGGTATTCGCGGCATGGACCGGGCACGGCGAAATAAATTCTCAAAACCTGGCCGAACGCGTAAACAGGAAAGCCGTTAATCTGGATTCAAGCTGGGATGAAATGCCTGCTGTTATTTTGCGGGACCGCCCCGAAAAATTATTACTTGCGGTTTTAGGCGCGGGTGATATCGAAAAACTAATTCCTGAACTAAAATTAAATTTGTGTAACTGAGGAGACTGCTGGATGCCGGAAAATAAAATATATACATTTTTCCGTAAATTTGTGATTGCTTTAATTTTGTTGTTTACTTTCCTGCTGCCGTTGAAGCTTGGTGGTATCGTCGGCGTTCCTGAAGCGACGGGTCTGTTTACTGATGAACTCGGCGTGTACTTAATCATCACCTGGCCCGTATTCCTTTTTCCTTTTATTTCAGGAATTTTATTGTTACTTGCCTTGCTGGCTTTTCCGTTTAAGACTGTTTCATTCGACAAAGATAAAACTTTAATAATTGCGTCCTTGTGGGTGCTTTTGGCTTTTGCGTCACTTTCAGGAGCGGTCAACGCGACGGTATGGGATTTTGTGATTATGGAAGTTACACATCTTTTTGGTCTTGCCGCTTACGTAACAGCTGTTTATTTGTTGCTCAAAAATGTTCCGAAAGCCGGAAATATGCTTATCGCTTCAATTCTCGCGGGATTAGTTATAACAGTATATCTTGGTTTTGAACAGTACTTCGCAGGTTTCGATGAAATGCGTGAATACATTTTAGATCAGGAAAAAACAACCGGAATTGTCAGCAATGAAGCTTTGAAGGCCCGTATTTTTGATGACCGGGTTCACGCCCCTTTTACCGGCTGTAATTCTTTGGCGGGCTACCTGCTTTTGACCATTCCATTGTGCCTGGTCACGTTATGGAAACTTTGCGCGAAAGTGGAGCCGCCCAAAACGGCGCGATTAATTTTTATACCTGTAGTCGCGGCATGTTTATTTTTTGTTTTTTCCGCGACTAAGGCCAGAGGCGCGTTTTTGTCATTAATTTTAGCCGGTGGAGTATTTATTGTATTTTTCCCTGTTAAAAAATGGCTTCGCTGGATTGTTATCATTCTAGCGTCTCTGGTGCTTATTGCCGGAGTAGTTTATATTTTTAAATTCGGACGCGGATTTTCCTCTATGAGTGTAAGGGTTGATTACATTTGGGCATCAATAAAATTATTATTCAAACATCCATTCGCGGGAACCGGCTGGGGTGATTTCTTTTATGACTATATGAAAATAAAAACTATTCAAACGAAAGAAGCCCCGCATACTCCCCATAATCTATTTCTAGCCTTGGGCGGTCAAGCCGGAATATTAGCACTATTGGCTTCTGTTGGTGCCTTATTTTATCCGCTTTGGATTGGTGCGAAAAAGGTACGTTCATTGATTGCTGAACACAATTACATGCAGGAAGATGTCGCGCTGCTTTTCGGGCTGACCGCGTTTTTATTTCATGCCATGATGGATATAGATTTACAGGTTCCGGCACTCATCGCTACGGCAGGCGCAATAACTTTGCTTTTGGCAATGCCTGCGGAAAAAGAAAACGAAAGCTCGAAGCCTCCACGCCGGATAATTGCCTGTTTTGTTGCGTTGGTCGTCGCGGCAGGCGCTATAGTTGGC
Organism: Victivallales bacterium; assembly: GCA_030634125.1. Classification (GTDB taxonomy): domain Bacteria; phylum Verrucomicrobiota; class Lentisphaeria; order Victivallales; family Victivallaceae; genus JAHOYW01. The sequence goes on along the minus strand of DAOWBJ010000097.1, from coordinate 295 downwards.
GGCTGGCACCTGGTTAGTTCTGAATATGTATTTTCCAAACTCACAGATACTTGTACATTAAACAAAAAAACTCCTGAACAAGTAGCGAATATCAGTCCTTCCGGGGTCAACGAGAAACTCGAAGCCGCTGTCAAAGTCCGCCCTTATTCACCATTCCCATACAGTACGGCGGGAGCGTTTTATATGGGAACGCGCCGTTTTGAACGTGCGGAATTATGTTATAAAAAAGCCCTAAAATTAGCACCCGACTGTGCCGCCTATTATTTTCGTTTATTTTCCATACAGGATATACAAG
>DAOWBJ010000268.1 GCA_030634125.1 Victivallales bacterium | reverse complement strand
ATTTTAACTTGATTTTTTATACAGTACAAAGCAACGGGCAGGGGGTATTAGACTTGGCGGATAAGGAAAGTAAAACCTATGAAGAATTAAAGAAGCGGAAAGAGCGCTGCCTGATATTCGTCAAAGAATATGTCAGAGGAATACGTGGTGATTTATCAGGGAAAGAACTGGAAAATACTGCTGAAGTAACTTGGAGTATGCTGGCAGGGGTTATTTTGTTTTTTAGCAAAGACGACAAAAAACGCTTTGATATTATCTCGCAACAGGCAAAGAAAATGATTGTAAATTCTTTACTCAGCATTTAAACAACAAAAGAAACAGGAGATTTTACATGTATATGAAAATTTTAGCACGTTCAGTTCCCTTGCTTGGTCTGTCCTCAATTTTGAATTGTGGTTGTTTTTATCTGAAAATGCCAGGGGAAAGTTATCAGGGAGATCTTCCGCCTTTAAACAAACAGCAAGTAATCCTGAAGGGCGGGTTAAAAAATCATGTTCATCAATTGTCGGAAGAAATTGGAGAGCGCAACTTAACCCGTTATGACGGTCTTAATCAGGCGGCGGACTATATAGCCGGACAATTCAAAACTTATGGATACAATATCAGCATTCAGGAATATAGTGTTCCTGCCGGCGCGTTAAGAAGACGCTGGAAAAAGTTTAGTTATGACCAGCAAAAATATAAAAATATTATAGCGGAATTAAAGGGGACAGGCAAAGTTGATGAAATTATCGTTATCGGCGCCCACTATGACTCCGTGCCTGTCGCCGGGTGTAAAGCGGCGAATGACAATGCTTCAGGAGTTGCCGCAATGCTTGAACTGGCAAAATATTTTTCAAAGAATCCACAGAATCGCACAATTCGCTTTGTCGCGTTCACAAACGAGGAACCGCCGTTTTTCTGGACAAAACACATGGGCAGTTATGTTTACGCGAAAGAATGTAAAAATAAAAATGAAAAGATAACAGCAATGTTGACACCGGAAACCATTGGTTGTTATTCAGACAAAAAAGGCAGTCAAAGTTATCCTTTCCCATTGAGTTTATACTATCCGTCAGAGGGCAATTTTATTGCTTTCGTATCTAACACCACGTCAAAAAAACTTACCAAACGGTGCGTTAAGGCTTTCAGGGACAATGCGCAATTTCCATCTTTCGGGGCCTGCTTGCCGATGATTGTGCCGCGTATCGGTTCTTCCGACCATTGGTCGTTCTGGAAAATGGGCTATCCCGCATTGATGATTACTGACACCGCCCCTTACCGCTATCGCCATTATCACACAGCGTCAGACAATCTGGAAAATTTGGATTTCGGCAAAATGGCGAGAGTCGTTGACGGTCTGAAATACGTCATTACAGACCTTGCGAATCCATAAAATACAAAAGTCCGCCTTGGCGGACTTTCGTTATTTTTTATTCATACCAATTTTACTTTAAGAAAAGCTCTATTACCGGAACTGCAACCCTTGGTTTAATGATTGGCAATTCTAAAGTCAAAGCTTTTTCCGGGCTCTTTTCATTTAAACCTGAATGAACATCTGATACACCTTCGCGCATGAGTATTTCGCTGGCGTCATTGAGTAATTGAGCATACTTTACTTTGCCCGCCAAGCCTGTTAGATGAATTGCTTTAAACGGCCACGCGAGAAAATGCAGGTAGAGGCGGTTTGTTTCCGGATTATAAGTGTAACGGCAGTCTTCAGGAGCGACGAAGCTTTCCGGTGCCGCTTCACAGCCGTAAATTGAGCGTGAATTATACTTCATCCAGTCGCCGTAAGTTTCAAGCGCCGCGATGGCGCGATAATCAAATTCGCCTCGTGCCGTAGGTCCGACGTTCATTAATAAATTTCCGCCGCGGCTGACATGGTTAACCAGCATTTGAATGAGCATTTCAGGAGATTTCCAACTGGTCTCGTCACGGAAATACCCCCATGAACCACTGAAAGTCTGACAGCCTTCCCATGGCATCGGGGAACCGTCTTTTTTCTTGAGTCCGGCGGAAGGCGTATATTGCTCAGGGGTTTGAAAATCAGGTTCCACGTCCAGATCGAGGCGGTTGTTGACTAAAACATGCGGCTGCAGTGAGCGGATTGTTTTCATAAGTTTTTCAGATTCCCAATCCTCGTGTCCTTTGCCGTCTTCGCCGGGATATGAAAAATCGAACCATAAAATATCAATATGTCCGAAATCAGTCAGCAGTTCTGTAACTTGATCGCGCATGTATTTAGCGTATTTACTCATATCTTTATCTTTGTTTTTGGTGCGGGCTTCCTCGGATTCACGTTGAGGGTGTATCCGGTCAACAGGGAATTCTGAATGATGCCAGTCGATTAATGAATAATAAAATCCGACTTTGATTCCTTCCGCGCGGAAAGCGGCGACAACTTCTTTGAGTAAATCTTTTTGGCAAGGAGCATTTGTAGCTTTGTAATCGGTGAATTTTGAATCCCAGAGACAAAAACCTTCATGGTGTTTGGCGGTGATTACAAAATATTTCATCCCGGCTCTCTTTGCTATAGCCGCCCATGCTTTCGGGTCGAATAAATCAGGATCGAAAAAATCAAAATATTTTTGATAATCCTCATCATTTATTTGTTCGTAATTTTTGATCCATTCATGACGTGCCGCCATTGCGTATGTGCCCCAGTGAATAAACATTCCGAAACGGGCATCCTGCCACCACTTAATAGTGTCCTGTAAAGTTTGTTGTTCCATTTTTAAAAAATCCCTTTATTTTTTTTAGTAGTGCCAGGAGCAGCTTGCTCCGGCACAGAAAAACTTTGGTTTGGATATAAGCTTTTGAGTTGTCAGAGACATGGTCGCGGTGCATGCACCCGCGACTACTAAAAGCATCCTTTTTTATACTATAGTCATTAAAACAAAAAAATCTATGGGTATTTATGTTATTTTATGTGTGAATTACACATTTTAGGCGTATTTGATTCGCTTTTTATGTGTTTTTAGTTTTTTATCACCCAGTTGCGGGCGTGATCCACTGCGCGTTTCCAGGTGTCGTAAAGCTCGTTTCTGGTTTCTTCAGACATTTGCGGTGAGAATAATTTATGTTTTTTCTGGAGACTGATAATGTCGTCTTTATTTTTCCAGTAACCGACGGCTAAACCGGCTAACATTGCCGCGCCCCAGGCGGTGATTTCCTGCATTTTGGGACGTTCGAGGGTGATTCCGAGAATATCGGATTGAAACTGCATCAGAAATTTATCTCCAGCGGCACCGCCGTCAACTTTTAAATTTGTGACTTTTATATCGGCATCCTGTTGAACGGCTTCAATAATATCGCGGTTTTGGTAGGCTATGGCTTCTTCGGCGGCGCGTATTATGTGTTTGCGGT
>DAOWBJ010000242.1 GCA_030634125.1 Victivallales bacterium | reverse complement strand
GATAACCCATGCGGCGATGCGTTTGATGGACGCGTCGAAGAAGTCCAGACCGATATGCACCCTGTCCCTGAATTTATTGCGAATGATTTCCTGAGCAATGTTAAGCAGCTCTTCATTATAAGTTACCACATGGTCGCTGTCCCATCTGACCGGACGGCTGACGTGCAGGAGGATTTCGTCAATAAACTGCAGGACAGATGAAATTTTGTCGGAAACCACCTCGGTCGGGTGAAAATGCCCGGTATCAAGACAAAGCAGAAGATTGTTTTTAATCGCGTATCCCATGTAGAATTCATGCGAACCGATCACACAGCTTTCGGAGCCGAGGCCGAATAATTTACACTCAACAGCGTCAAGATGATATTTAGAATCGATTTTTTCGGCGCACATTTCGTCAAGCGAAGCTTTGAGCCGGGCACGGGCACCGTTGCGGTCTACCGGGACATCTTTAAAACCATCCGGTATCCAGATATTCATCACGCATGGAGAACCAAGTTCTTTTCCCATGTATTCACTTATTTTACGACAGGCCCTGCCGTGAGCGATCCAGAAATTACGAATTTCATCATCATTGCTGCTGAGCGTAAAACCGCTGTCAGCTTTGGAATGGGCGAAAAATGTCGGGTTAAAATCCATGCCCATACCTTTAGCTTTTGCCCAATCAACCCAGTTTTTGAAATGTTCCGGTTTGATTTGGTCGCGATCCACAAATTTTCCATCGCTTTCCAGGTAACATGCATGAAGATTCAAGCGATGTGTGCCGGGGATCAGAGACAAGGCTTCGTCAAGATCGGCACGCAATTCTTCGGGAGTACCGGCGCGTCCGGGATAATTACCGGTTGCCATGATTCCGCCGCCGCCGGCTCCAGCCCCGGTAACTTCAAAGCCGCCGACATCATCGCCCTGCCAGCAATGAATTGAAATTGGAATTTGCTTTAATTGTTCTAATACGGCGTCCGTATCTATGCCGATCGCGGTATAGCGTTCTTTGGCCAGTTGATAAGCGTCTTGAATTGATTTGTTCATTTTTGTCCCCTGATTTTTTGGAAAGCATGCCAGGCATTGTCCCAGTCGGCTTTGTTGTTTGCTGTAAAAATTTTTATTTCAAAAGAATTTGCTACCACTTTTCTTGCTTCAGTCAAATCTTTAATATGTCCAAGCGCGATAGCTTGAACGACAAGGTTTCCGATGGCGGTACCTTCGCAAGGTCCGGCAAATACCGGCAGTCCAGTCGCGTCAGCGGTGATTTGGCAAAGCAATTTGTCCTGACAACCTCCCCCGATAACGTGAATTTTGTTGATTTCCTGATCTTGAACATCTCTTAGCTGCTCTAAAGTTTCTTTGTAGAGAAAACCAAGTCCCTCCAGGGCGCAGCGCACATAAGCGCCATCGCTTTGCGGAGTTTTTTGTCCAGTTGCGAGGCAATATCGGTCAATGGCAGTCTTCATGCATTCAGGATTCAGGAAACTTGTGTCGTTAGCATCGATAAATGTTACAAAAGGCTCAGCTTCCCGCGCCATATTTTCCAAATCTTCGTAGGAATAATCTTTTTTAAAGCTGTTTTTGAGTCCACGGACAATCCATAAACCCATGATGTTTTTAAGCAGCCGGAAAGTCCCGGCAACACCGCCTTCGTTGGTAAAGTTGTAATCCAGAGCCAAGTCCGCGCAAACCGCTTTTTCTGTTTCAATCCCCATGAGCGACCATGTGCCGGAGCTTATATAAGCCCAGTCTTTGCCAGTCGCCGGAACCGCGGCGACAGCCGAACCAGTGTCATGAGTCGCGGGCAGAATTACCGGAATATCTGATAAAGCAGTTTCGTCTTGAATGGAATCAAGAAGCGGTCCCAGAACCGTTCCCGGCAAAAGCGGTTTCTCGAAAATACTTTTGTCTATTTTTAAAATATCCAGCAAATCTTCATCCCAGTCATTGCTTTTACTGTTCAACACCTGAGTGGTTGTGGCGTTGGAATACTCGTTGGATTTAATTCCAGTTAAGCGGTAATTCAAATAATCCGGAATCATTAAAAAACGCTTTGCGGTATCAAAATCACCGTTTTGCTGTGCCGCCCGCAACTGATAAAGCGTGTTGAACTGCAAAAATTGAATACCGGTTTTGGCGTAAATTTCACTTTTCGGCAGCAAGTCAAAGAATTTTTCCATCAATCCGTCGGTTCGGGAATCACGGTACGCACTGACCGGACAGGCAATATTATCGTTTTCGTCGAGCAAAACATAATCACATCCCCATGTATCAATGCCGATGGATGCCGGAGTCACGGAAATCTGTTTTGCGGAAATTTTCAGCCCTTTAAGAATCTCATTGAAGAGCGCTTCCACGTCCCAGCGGCAATGCCCCTTGCCGGACAGCATATTATTAGTAAAACGGAAGGTTGCGTCCAAAGCAAGAACGGAACCGTCAAAACTTCCGTGAATAATTCTGCCGCTTCCGGCACCTATGTCTATCGCTAAATAATTATACATGTAAACCCACTCTGTTGTTGTTTATAATCTATCCTGATTAGTAACTTTACAAGAATTTAAAAGATTTTTCCTTGATTTTTTCGACAAAAAATAGCATATTAACGACAAGTACTAAAAAATAAGGTCTTTATGTCTACAAGCTTAAGCATTGATAACTTTGTTCTGGTAAAGGACTTTTTCATCACGGTCGCGCGACGTGATCCTCAGCCGGAGTTTCCCCGGCACACCCACGAATTTTCGGAACTGGTGATAATTACCAAAGGGCACGGCACACATGTCATTGACGATTTAGAATTTCCGGTTTCAGTAGGAGATGTATTGGTTGTCAGCGGCAGGCATGAACATGAATTTATCAACATGAAACATCTCGCTCTGGTAAATATAATGTTTGATCCGGGAAATCCCGCTTTAAGTAGTTTGGATACAAGCGATTTACCCGGGTTCCGCTCATTGTGCTTTCTGGAGCCCAAGCACCGTAAAAGCCACAAGTTTGGAAGCAGGCTGCAACTGTCCGGGGATGATTTAAAAAAGGCTGAACATCTGGTGGATGAGCTGGAACAGGAGCTGCTTGCGACAAAGCCCGGCTTCAAGGCAATCGCCACAGCTTTATTGGTGGAACTGCTCATTCATTTATCACGTTGTTACGGCAAAAGCAGCAAGCCTGAAGCACTTTCGCTTTTGCGGATAGCGGACGCGATAAATTACCTGGAACGACATTACGCGGAACAAATAAATTTCACAAAACTCGCTCAATCAGCAGGAATGTCGCCTCGCAGTTTCCAGCGGGCTTTTCTTCGGGCAACTGGAACTTCGGCGCGAAACTATCTAATTACGACACGGCTTAAACGCGCCGCTGAATTTCTTAAATACCATAATTATTCTGTTTCCGAAAGTGCCTATAAAACAGGTTTTAAAGACAGTAATTATTTTACTCGTCTCTTCAAAAAATACATGAAAATATCCCCTAAGCATTTCCGCTCAAAAAAATAAACACTTTTTTTATAAAAGCTTAAAATTCAATATATTATTTTCATTGAACGGCTTGCAAAAGTTAAGCCACAATGCTATCTTAACGCATAGTTGTTACTGGAACAATATTTTTAATTTAATTGTATAGGAATTTGTTATTTTGACAGGATAAAACAGGATAAAAGAAAAATCTTGTCAATTGCGCAAGTTTTTTTTAGTAATCCCTGAGGGATTAAATTTAAATAGCCACAGGTAAAACCTGTGGTTTGAAGCAGT
>DAOWBJ010000229.1 GCA_030634125.1 Victivallales bacterium | reverse complement strand
CACCTTCGCGGATGATTTCCGGGTCTACTAATTCATGTTTAGCTACAGCTGCGATTTGAGGAGTTATTTCCCCGGCACGAGCGCGGGCTATTTGGGTTGTTTTTGTCAAAGTATTGCCTCCAGAGACTTTATTGTATTATTTGTTGCGCCTTGTTGAGATTTAACGACTTGCTGTGCTTTCGATCCCAGTTTTTCACGACGGGTCGCGTCGCTGAAAAGCTCCTTTAGAACATCCGCAAGCTGCTCATCACAATCAATAGTGATTAAGGCGTTATTATCTTTAAAAACCTTTAATATGAAACGGAAATTTTTCAAAACGTCTCCGCAAACGATCGCTTTCCCCAGCAATGCCGGTTCAATAATATTATGTCCTTCATTCTGCCCGGCAAGGCTTTTGCCCATGATCACGACATCAGCCGCCTGCATAAAAGCAAGCATTTCGCCGGTTGTATCCGCCAGTAAAATATCAACATTGTTATCTTCGCTGCCGTCATCTTCGCTGCGGCGACGGAATGAAAGATGCAGTTCGTTGAGTATTTTTACAATTTCATTGCCGCGCTCAGCGTGTCGCGGGACGATTACTAAACGCAGACCGGGAAAATCATTTTTAAGTTCGGAAAAAACCTCGGCTATAAGTTTTTCTTCACCCGGATGAGTGCTTGCCGCCAGTAAAATTTGATGTTCTTCGCTGCCGAAATAAGCATCAAGGTCTATAGATTCAAAATCAACAGGAATTTCCTGGTCAAATTTCATATTATGCGTAACTTCAATATTTGCCTTAGGGGCGACGGCGGCAAAACGTTCTTTATCCTGTTGGGTCTGTACGCCGATAATGTCAAATTTATTCAGTACCGGGCGAAAGAAATGACGCCAGCGGTAATAAGCGCGCGAGGAACGATCGGACATCCGCGCGTTGACCAAAGCGACTTTCGCGCCGGATTTTTTGGCTTCGGCTATCATATTAGGCCATATTTCAGTTTCGAAAATCAGGAGCATTGACGGCTGGATAAGGCGCAGCGCTTTGCGCACGAAAAATATAAAATCAATCGGGCAGTAAATGACCTCAACTTCCGGACTTGCTTTTTTGCGGGCGAGTTCCTGCCCGGTAGTGGTGGTCGTGGAAAGAACAAATTTCTTTTCAGGATCAGCCTTCTGCCATTTTTCAATCATGGCGGTAGCGATAACAGCTTCACCGACGCTCACGGCGTGAACCCATATAGCGCCGTGATATTCGCCTAAACGTTTTTTTCTTTCCGCCGAGAAGACCGCGAATCTTTCCATGAAAGTTTTCTTATGTCCCGGACGGCGTATTAATTTGATAATCATTCCCGGCACAAAGAAAATAAATGCCAGCGGAAATAGTAAATTGTATATAAATATCATTATTCTGAATCCGTGATGAATTTTATTCTTATGATTAAAAATGTCCACTTGAAAAGATAAGTCATTTGAGCTGATTTTCAAGCTCTTTTGCAAATATATCCGGGAACTTATAAAAATATAAAGCAAGGTTGAAAAAAGGTTCTTTACAAAAATCATTTATAAGCAATAGATAAATAAAAATACGTTAATTAATTTTGTAGTGGACATATTTTGTCCACTATGTTGTGATATAATACCATATATGATTAAATTATTACAGGAAATTAGAGCATGAATGAATTAAAGAAAATTGATCGCCTGATTGAAATTATTTCTTTGATGCGGGATAAAAATCAAAATCTGAATTATAAACTTTTCAAAAGGCTGGCAAAATCAAAAGTCAGTCAGAAAACCTTTCTGCGGGATATAGCCTATCTGCGGGATTGTCATGGAGTTCCCATTGAGTATGATGGTAGCGAAAAAGTTTTTTACCTTAAAAATCTATTTTTTGATACTTCTTTCTTAAACAGCGGGAATCCGCACTTTGTTATTCTCAGCACAAGATTAGCTGAAACAGTTTTGCCGGAACCGTTAAAAAGTGAAGTTCGACGTACCATGAATGCGGCTATTCTTGAATACAATGAGGACTTGAAAACTGAAGACGATTATAGCTGTTTCGTTGCTGCTTTTGATCAGCGTGTAGAATATGATAGCAATATAGTGCAAGCTGTTTTTAAAAGCTCTGTATCTTGCTGTGATTTAGAATTAGAATATCAAGCCCGTGATGGAAGAATCAGAAAACAAATATTTTCACCGCACTTCATGGTTGAACGTCAGGGCATATGGTATTTGCACGGCAAATTGCACCAGTCGGATGGCAAAAAACTAAAAACCGCGAGAGTGCTTACTCTGGCGTTACATCGAATAAAGTCAATCAGGATATTGGACACATTTTTTACTCGAGATGACAAGCTGCGAGAAACAATCATCAAGGAAGGATTATTTGATTTCGAGAAAATAATAAATGTTAAAATACACTGTTCTTCGGCAATTCGTCAGTCGGTTATTGAACAACATGAACATAATGGCGATGAGATTATTAAAAATGCGGATGGTTCGCTTTTACTTACAATAAAGTCTATACCCAAACGGCAAGTTATTAAATGGATATTTGCGGAACACGGCAATGCAAAAGTGCTTGAGCCCAAGGCTCTGGCTATTGAAATCTGTAAAATAGCACAGAAAATAACATCTACACATGGAGGAGAAAAACAATGAAGCTGAAATTCAATGGAGGAACAAATCAAATCGGGGGCAACTCCGTATTTGTTAGCACACAAAATACTTGTCTGCTACTTGATGCCGGTATTGCGGTTACGGGAGAAACCAAATCAATTCCTAACCCCAGTAATATTGATGCTGTAATTCTTAGCCATTCACATATTGACCATTATGGGCAACTGGAATATTTGCCCGTGGATATCCCCATTTATTGTACTGAAATTGCATGGCGGTTAATTCAATCATCAAGAATATTCAATAAAAAGCCTTTATTTATCCGCCAGGTTAATTTCATCAAAGCATATGAGAAATTTGCGATTGGAGATTTGTCAATTAAGCCTTATCCTATGGATCATTCAGCTCCGGACTCAATGGCATTTTTGATTAATGATAGTAAAAATAGAATTTTCTACACCGGGGATTTTCGAGGTCACGGACGCAAAGAAAAATGTTTTCAGCATTTACTGAATAAACCTCCACGAGATATTGATCTTTTAATTATTGAGGGAACAATGCTCGGAAGAGATACCGATACAATATCAAATGAAAGTTCGGTGGAAACAAAAATGGCAAAATGCCTGAAAAATCATCCTGATTTGCCGTTTTTCCTGAGTACTTCGCCACAAAACGTTGACCGAATGGTTTCATGCTACCGTGCGGCAACTAAAAGCAAAAGAATTTTAGTTTTAGATATTTATTCAGCATGGATACTACGGCAACTCCAGATTCTCTCGAAGAATATCCCCGACTTGAGTTGGGATAAAATTAGAGTTATTGCCAATGGCGAGACAGCAAGCAGGCATTATGGAATAATGAAATCTAATCCTGATTTTTTCAAGGAATTTATAAGAGAGCTCTATGAAAAAGGTAATGTGCTGTCTCTGGAAGAACTGCAAGCATTGATAACAGCCATCAAACCGGCAAAAACAGTTTCTCTTCATACCGAACATACAGAGATGCTGTCAAGCTTAACAAGCAAAGTTCAAATGGTAGACTCAGGTTGTGAAATAAATTTAAAAAAATTGGAGGCTAAAATGAGTTATGATGATTTCAAATGTTGTGTTAAAAAAGAGTTTTGTGAAAAATTATGTTCTTCAAAAAAGACATGTTGTCTTGACAGATTAAAGTTTATTACTGGCGAAAACCATCCTTCTACTCCAGGAATGCTTAAGTGTGATATTGTAAAAACAAAAGAGCTAGATAAAAT
>DAOWBJ010000073.1 GCA_030634125.1 Victivallales bacterium | reverse complement strand
CCGTTACGCGGAATTCGCCCATGTGGCAACTGTCGAACAATCCGGCTTTTTCGCGGGTATGTTTGTGTTCAGCTAAAATTCCATCGCTATATTGTACCGGCCGATTCCATCCCGAAAACGGCACCATCCTTGCTCCGGCAAGTTTATGACATTCCGCCAGCGGAGTATTTTTTATCTCAGTATCAGGCATGCTTAACAGCCTCCATTGTTTATTTTATTAAAAACGTGTTCACTTTAGTAAACACTAACTGTAATATAAGAAATAGATAAATCTACATTAAAAACAAAAAAATATGGAAATTTTTTTTTTTTGGAAACATATCAGTTTAGTATTGACATAAAAAGTAGTCGCAAGTGCAGCCTGCACTGCGACAAGTATCTTTGACAAATACAAGATTACAGCCCGATTAAAATCCTTATGTGCCGGAGCAAGGCTGCTCCCGGCACTACTATAAAAATATATGGAAAATTTATTTTTATTTGTTTTCGTTATTAGTTTTTTCGGATTCAATCGGTGCCGGATAGGGAGAGTATTCCGATCCGAAAGCAGCCATTAACTCCATTGACTGCGAGCGGTGAAAGACAAGTACCGGCAGAATCACAAGTGCCCGGAAATACGGCATCAGTAATGGGATGATAACAATGCCGCAAGTAGTTATTATCAAAAGAATTACAGCTATGCCGCAGGCAATGTTCGCTAATATTTGCAGAAACCAGAACTTCAAAAATGTCAGCGGAGCCGCTTTAAACAACTGCAGGAATTCCCGGTAAGCGGCTTTCGCGCGCAGGTCTTTTTTGTACATAATCGGCAGGACAAATTCGTTGAAGAAATAACAAGTGAAAAATAAAATCACCACGCCGGTTACAAACACAGCTATCGTTAAAACTAAGAAAACGCTGTTGGCGTCTGATATTTGCAAGGTCTTTGTGCTAAGAAAATCCTGTATCAGCGGATACAACAGTGCGGAGGCGCATATAAAGATAATCAACATGAACAAAACACTGACCAGTATAAAGCCAAAGAGCCACCAGAAAGCGGAATTGCCGCATCTTTTAAATTGTTCCCAGGGCTTCGCTATTTCAGCACGGTTATTTGCTATATTATCTATAAAAATAAATTTAAAACGACTGCTGACCCAGACGAGAATCAAATTAATCACTATCATAATCAATACAGACGCGGCGGTTCCAAAAACAAGCCACCAGAATACAGACTGTTCGATTTTAAAATAATTACAGATTTTGCCGACAAAAAAAACGTCTCCAAGAAAAACATCCTTTAAAAAACTTCCGCCCCGGGAAATAATATATGGAAGATTGCCGGAATTGGAAAACTTAAAATAAAAAGTTCCTCCCGCGCCGCTGCCGCCCTGACTGTTAAATATTATCGCCAGCCATGCGGAAAACCCCAGAACAAACCATATAGATACAGCAAAGGGATAAAACAACATTCCAGTCATACGCCGGAATGCCCGTTTAAAAGCGTCGAAACATTTTATATTATACATAAAAACTCCCGGATTGGATTAGATATCCCAGATTTTGCCTTCGTAAAGGTATTTGCTGATTTGTGGAGGACTTTTTTTAACAGCTGGATGATTTGCTAAAATTAGTCGTAAAGTTCGAACTGCATCGTATGCTTTAATTATAATTTCTCGCTGCTTGCGAAAAATATTTTGATTAAATGAGTCTGTATTAACTTTATGAGCCGGCTTTTGCCTAAGACTTCTAACTTCCCTAAAAGTTGCCAACATCTCATCAACTGATGTCCGGTCTCTCGGTGTAAAATATTTATTTACCCATGATTCTAAAATTTGGATAGTTCCTTTTTGCGTAACTATAATTTTCCCATCAGCTCTTTCTATATCAGTTTCAATATCCACATCACCATTAAAGAACTTCTTATTAATATTGTCAGACATCATTTTATCTAATAGAAGTATAAAATTATTAAACTCAGATTCTGTTGGTCTGAGTAAAAATCCAAATTCTTTTGGTCGCTTAGAGTAATAATCATTTCTAAATAATATAGGTTTGCCAATAGTCAAACTCATTTCGTTAATAATTTTTAACTCTTGAACAAAAGCTTCAAAGATAGATATTTTTGTTCCCCAATCTCCTTTTATACAAGAGTTATAATAATCAGGATGAGGCATTATGTGCCCTTTTACTTCCTTTACGCTCCATACTTTTTGATGCTCAGAGCTCAAGCCTTTTAAATATCTCAGGAAAACGACAACGTATCGATTTAGGTCGTCATCATATCCAAAACCAAATGTTGAAAGTAAAATTTGATCATGTTCTGGTACAGATTTAGATTCAAAATACTCATCTTTTATTCTAATAGCACCACGGATAAAATCTGTTTCATATGAGTAACGAGGATCATTTCTGTAGTACTCTAAAACTGAAAGATCAAAAGTTCTATAATCTAATTGACCAGCACCTTTTGCCAATTCAAGTTCATACGGGGAATCTTTTAAAGATTCCAGTTGTATTGATTTCTTTAGTTGATTAGCATGTGGATATAAGCAAATATGTGAAGGATAATCTTCAGTATTGAACCACTCCATAATTTTTTCTTTTGGATAGCCTGAAAGTGCGAGTATATGTGTATTTCCAAAAAAAGTTACAGTAAGAATCTCTTGATCAATCGCATTTTTGATAACTTCACGGAATTCGTTGCTATCAACATCAAAATCATCTGTCAATCTATATATGGGCATACCATTGAAATCGTTTGACTTAAAATATTGATCTTCAACTATTTTGTACAACTTATCTAACATACTTATTTCCTATATTCAAAACTACTCCATCAATTTCATATTCGTTTTACACTTGTTTCCTTTTCTTTCTATTAACAATATATGGCTAAGACACATTGTCAAATTTTGTTGCACACCGTGTGCAAGTTTTTAATCAAAAGTAGGTTTTAAGTCCTTGCAGAGGACGATACCTGGTTAGCCTCGGGCGCAAGCCCGTGGAAATTATATAATGCAAATTTTCAGCCCTCGCAGAGCGGCGGCAGAAAAAACAGGAAGAACGAGAAAGGCATTTTGTGCCGCCATCCTGCGGAGGCTGGAATTATATACTAAAATTCATGTCCACGGGCTTACGCCCGAGGCTAATCAAATGGCGCCGCCCAGCGGGGGCTTGAATAAGTAAAAAAACTTGCACACGGCGAAATTTATAGAAGATTCAATATTAAAATGAGAGCATTTTTAAGGAATTTTAATTTAAAAAAGGCTTGATCGCATTCAAGGCTTTTTGCAGGGCTTGACAGGGAAGGCCTATTACGTTGTCAAGCGGCCCCTCAATAAAATCAACCAGCATTTCACCATGCTCCTGAATTGCGTAAGCTCCGGCTTTGTCTAAAACGTGGACTAAAGAGAGATACTGATCGACAACTTCTGGAGTGAAAGCTTTGAAATGAACTTCGGTGCGTACGGCGAAGGTACAGCGGATTTTGGCGTTCAGCGATTGCAAACTTACTGCGCTTACGACGAAATGACTGGCGTTGGAAAGTTTCAGCAATATATTTTTAGCGTCGGCAAGGCCATTCGGCTTGCCGATGATTTCCCGCTGATATTCTATTACGGTATCAGCTCCGATTACCAGATGATCAGGATAATTCACGGCAATGTCCTGAGCTTTGCGGATAGCGTTGAAGGTTGCGACTTCGGTGTAATAATGTTCGTTATTGAGCTCTATGACAGAAGACGGGACTTGGATAAAATCCAGTCCCATCTCATTAAGCAAATGTTTGCGTCGTTCGGAATTAGAAGCTAAAATTATTTGCATCGAACTATTTTTTAGTTTTATCGTCAGCTGGCGCTTTCTTTTCTTTTTTTCCTGGAAGCTTCATGGAACCGACTGAGATTTCAGCTGTTTTATTGGTCTCCAAAATTATTTTTTCGGTTTTCAAAATATCAGCATCGTTCAATTGAACATGACGTAAATGTAAATGAACTTTTTTGATATTTTTAATGCCGAAAAGAGCATCCAGAGATTCAATAACACGTAATTTGAATTTTGCGGCATGAGCTGGCAGACCGCCTTTTGACGCGTCAAAATCTAAATATATTTCCAAAAAAGGTTTGTTTCTGTACCGGAAGAGATTGACTTTGTTGATCGTAAGCGCGCTGAATTCTTTTTCCAGAGCTTTAATAACCGCCATGATCGCGGAACAGGAAATAAACGCACTGCCGTTATCAGCTTTTATGCTGATAGTATGGCATCGTTTTTTTCTAAAAATAATCTTTAATATAATACGAATTATAAATATAGCCAGTAAGGTTATACCCACAACCATTAAAGCGACTAAATAACCTCTATTAAATGGAATATCCTTAATATTCAGTACAGATAAAATATTTTCTATATAGTCTCTCATTTTCTCATCTTCCTGTTTTTAGTTCAAGTTCCAAACGACTCTGTAAAAAACTTTTATTCAGCTACTTCTTTCGGTTCTTCTGTTTCAGGAACCGGAGCTTCTTCAATTTCTTGAATTATGACATTAACACTGGTAGCGGTCATGCCGGTAACTTTTTCAACTTCTTCAATAATTACAGATTGGACTTGTGCCGCTATTTCCGGAACATTGTATCCAAAAAGAAGGTTCAGTTTAATTTCAATAGCAACTTTGTCTTCGTCTATTTCAATTGCGATCGCGCGGTCATGAATTTTACGGCTGCCGACAATTTCAGCTATGTTATCAACAAAGGAGCTTCCTGATAATCTGGAGATTCCATCTATTGACAATGCCGCCCGGCGGACGATTGACGATATAACATTTCCATGAATTTTAATAAGACCGAGATCATTTCCTTTCTCGCAAGAGGCTGCTTCTTTGACGGCGGTGCTGGTTTTTTCCTGTTTTGAAACTGTCTGTTTCATAAAAAATCTCCTGTTTAATTTTTTTGTTATAAGATAAGATGATTACTTAATCTTTTCATCAATCATCTTTTCTAAAAATCCGGTATCGAATTTTCCCTGTATGAAATCCTTTTTATTAAGAACTTCGAGAGTGAACGGGATAGTAGTGCTGACTCCTTCGACGATAAATTCTTCGAGTGCACGACGGCATCTTTCGAGGGCTTGTTTGCGGTCTTTACCGTAAACAATCAATTTCCCGATCATGCTGTCATAATAACGAGGAATAACATATCATGAGTAAGCATGCGAATCAATCCGCACTCCAATACCGCCCGCCGGAATAAATAAATCTATTTTACCAGGGTTGGGAGTGAAATTTGTTGCTGGATTTTCAGCATTAATACGACATTCAATAGCGTGCCCGGTGATTTTGATATCCTTCTGGGCAAAAGATAATTTTTTGCCTGTAGCGACGCGAATTTGTTCTTTAATCAGATCAACACCGGTAACTTCTTCGGTAACACAATGTTCCACCTGAATACGGGTATTCATTTCCATGAAATAGAATTCATTATTGGAAAAGAGGAATTCGATGGTGCCGGCATTATTATATTTTGCGGCTTTCGCGGCTTTAACAGCGGCACGACCCATTTTATCCCGCATTTTCTCATTAATCGCCGGAGATGGCGCTTCTTCAATAAGTTTTTGCTGACGACGTTGAATCGAGCAGTCACGTTCACCGAGATGAACAACATTACCGTGATTATCCGCGAGAATTTGAACTTCAATATGCTTGGGATTGACCAGAAATTTTTCCATATAAACAGCGCCGTTACCAAAAGAATTTTCCGCTTCAGTACGGGCTGAGTGATATCCTTGAATCAAGCTGGCGTCATTGTGAGCGATACGCATACCGCGTCCACCGCCCCCGGCAGTAGCTTTGATGATAACCGGATATTTTAATTTATGAGCTATTTTGAGAGCGTCTTTTTCGTGATGAATAAGTCCGTCGCTACCGGGTGTGATAGGAACACCGGCGGCTTTCATGGTATCACGGGCGTTGGCTTTGTCGCCAAGCGCGCGCATTGCTTCCGGAGTCGGACCTATAAATGTGATATTACAATCTCTGCATATTTCAGCGAAATGAGCGTTTTCAGCCAGGAAGCCATATCCCGGATGAATAGCGTCGACATCGCATATTTCGGCGACACTGATAATTCTGTCTATCAGAAGATAGCTTTGCAGCGGCTGTGCCGAACCGATACAAACGGCTTCATCCGCCAACCTTACGGGGAGGGATTCTTTGTCCGCTTCAGAATAAGCAACAACGGTTTTAACGCCAAGTTCGCGGCAGGCGCGAATTATACGCAACGCTATTTCTCCACGATTGGCAATAAGTATTTTATTAAACATATTCACTTTCCTGTTGATTTATTCAATAACAAAAAGAGCTTGTCCATATTCTACAGGAGTGGAATTCTCGACTAGTATTTCTTTAATGACACCAGCTTTTTCAGCTTTGATCTCATTCATCACTTTCATTGCTTCAACAATACAGACAACAGTGTCAACTGTTACTTTATCGCCGACGCTGACGAAAGCTTTCGCTTCAGGAGATGGAGAAGCGTAGAAAGTTCCAACAATAGGAGCGTCGATGGTGTTTTCCTGTTCTGCGGGGACTGCTGCATCTGGAGCGGCGACCGGAGCTACTGCAACTGGTGCTGCCACGGCAGCAGGAGCGGCAGTGAAAATTTGAGTTTTTTCGTTGCCGCGTTTAATGCAGAGATTATACTCTTCAGCTTCAATTTTAAACTCAGTCAAATCATTGTCCGACATCATTTTTACAATCGTTTTGATTTCGTCAATTTTCATAAAAAATTATCCTTTTTGTTTCTATTTTTCTATTTTTTATTTAATTTTACCAATGAGCGTAAAGCCCATTCGTATCCATCAACTCCCAATCCCGCGATCATCGCGATGCAGGCAGGGGCTGTCAAAGATTCCTGGCGAAATTCTTCGCGTGTCCCGACATTGCTTATATGCACCTCTACCGCGGGCAAGGCGACTGCTTTTAAAGCATCGTGTATTGCTATGCTGGTATGAGTATAAGCGGCAGGATTTATAATAATGGCGTCAATGCCGTCTTGAGCCGCGTTGCCAATCCTATCCACGATATTCCCCTCGTGGTTGGACTGATAACAAACCAGATCAACATTCAAAGCAATGGCTACTTCCATCAGATTGCTATGGAGCTCATCTAAAGTAAGTTTTCCATATATTTCCGGCTCCCGTTTTCCCAGGAGCTGCATATTGGGTCCATTTATTAATAGAATCTTCATCTAATTAATATAAACTCCTTTTTTATGTTCTACCAGTCTCAAATAAAGAAATATTTTCTGCGTTTATTTGTTTAAAGCTTCCAGTTGACGTTCACAGTCAATGGAAATAATTGGGTCAAGGAGAATGTCGACCGCTCAGTACCAGTATATTCCAATTATTATAAGGCCCTTT
>DAOWBJ010000120.1 GCA_030634125.1 Victivallales bacterium | reverse complement strand
TCAAGTTCATCGTGTCGATAAAACAATAATACTTCAAAAGACGGCTTGCAACCGTCATTGGTGCGTTGTGCCCAAAAATTTGCAAAAAAATATTCCGCCGTTTAAAATCAGTAAAATATTATTCCATTCTTTATTACTGGATTTTATCTTGATTTAATATTTTAACAGATTATATTTTGTACAGTAAAAAAGCAAAAATTGTATACTTATCCGAATATTCGTTTGTATGCTTTTTGTATGCTAATAAGTGATTTAAAGACAAAGAATGACCTCTTTTGACAAAGCTTGACAGGATTTTATCCTTGAGGTTAATTTGAGGTTGAGAAAATGGTAACAATAAGAGAGCTTGAGCTTATAAGCTTCTGACTGGAGGGCGAGACTCCGTCGAGCCGCTGGTTGTTTTCAATTTTAGCCGTAATTTTATTGTTTTGTAAAGCTCTCCAGCTTCGCTTTACATATTTTTTCGGTCAAATCCCGGAGCTTAGCTACACGCCTTGAAAGATACTCAAGTTCTTTTCTGCTGATTCTGTAGCCTTTTTTGTACCGGGAATCGATATATGCTTTTTGCAGTAAACTGAAATGATGTTTTTCAATTTCTGTTTTTCGGGGGAATATTTTTTTGTATTCCAGATTCAATGTGGAAGCAATTTTCCCCAATTCTTCCAGATTGTGAGTTTTGTGTTTGTAGTCTGTAAATACTAAAGTTAGCGTATGGTAGTAACGTTCGGTAGATTGATGTAATAAAAAAGCTGCATTTTTATAACTTTCTCGATTAAAAGCATTTCCAAAATCAATATAAAATTCATTTGCGCTTTCAAACCATTCATCAAAATAGTCTTGTGCCTGTTTTTTTATTTCTTCGATGCTTAATTTTCTTTTCCGGGCTAATTTTTTTCTTTTGGAGGTATACAGTAAAATACCTTCATTTTTGATGTCATTAAAAAAGTAGTTGCCGTCAGACAGTTGTTCGTTTACAAAACCTGCTCCTTCATATATAGGACTGATAGGAGTGAGTGTTTTTAATTCGTTTAGTATTCCGGTAATCCCATAAACAAAATTAAGGTTGTCGGCTTGCTTATTTTGGCTTAAAATAATCAACAGATCATAGTCCGATTTGTATTCGTAGATAATTCCATCCTCTACATACCTGTCGGAATGTACATATTTACCTGTCGCGTAACTGCCGAACAGAATAATCATCTCCACTTCTTTGAACTCAAGCAGTGTTTTGACGATTTTTTTTATTTCGTCTTTTTTCTCTTTGGGTAAATATGATAATGATGTTTTCATGCCAAAATATCAGTAAAGGGTTTATAAATAATCCACTACTTCTCAAAATATCATCATTTAAGGATTTCGCAAATCCTTTTTCTGTGGAAAGTGGTTTTAAATGGGAAGCAATGTTCTCCGCATCACTTCGTGACGGCATCGTATGCTGATAACTTGTGGATGCGCTCATGCGGGAAAGATTTACTTATAGTGATTCGCCCGCTCGCATCTTCAAAAAAAATAGCGAAGCTTTTTTTGAAGCCTCGCTATTCGAGTAATGATTTGGTCTAATTGCGCGGCAAGCCGCTTAAATTTCGACCATTGGAGATGGTCGACCAGCGCTTCCGCCCGCTGGATCACCGGCCGCGGTCAAGCGGATTTATTTTTTACTTTTTGGTTCGATCTTGTCAAATCCACATAATGGACGTAATACCTCAGGGATGATTACCGTTCCGTCTTCGAGCTGATTATTTTCCATAATCGCTATCGCTACACGGTCAGTTACCGCTGTGGCGCTGATCGTATGGACGAATTGATTTTTGCCGTCCTCGTCTTTGTAACGAATGTTCAGGCGACGGCTTTGGAAATCAGTCAAATTGGTGTTTGAAGTAATTTCACGATAAGTATTAAATCCGGCAAACCAGGCTTCAATATCATATTTTTTGTAACCCGGCGCGCCCATGTCGCCGACACAAACATTGACCACACGATAAGGCAATCCAAGCTCTCTTGCCAGGTGTTCTTCATTTGCCAGGCATTCTTCGTGATATTTTGGTGAATCCTCCGGTTTGCAGAATACAATTTGTTCTACTTTGTGGAATTGATGCACACGGAAAATACCGCGGCCGGCCTTGCCGTAACTGCCCGCTTCTGTACGGAAACAAGGGGAAAATGAACAATATTTCAATGCTAAATCATCCGCATTGAGAACTTCATCAGCGTGATAGCCGACCAGAGTCTGTTCAGAAGTCCCGATCAGGGATAAGTCTTCATCTTTAAGCGCGTAAGTCTGATCCGCGAAAAACGGCAGATAACCAGTACCATAGAGCGTATGTTCTTTAGCCGCGCAGGGAGTGAAAAACGAGGTAAAACCACGCTTAATCAATTCATTCTGCGTCCAGAAAAACAATGCGTTGCAAAGTTGCGCGCCTTTGCCTTTCCAGTAATAAAAACCTGATTGAGCGACTTTGGCACCACGTTTGGTGTCGATTATATCCAGAATTTCACCGAGTTCCTGATGGTCGCGGACTTTGAAATCGAAAGTCGGAATAGTTCCTTCTTTGCGTAATTCAAGGTTTGCTTCATCAGAATGTCCGTCCGGCACATCGTCAGCGAGGAGATTCGGCAGCCAGCTCATTTTCTCGTGGAGAATTGAACTTGTCGCGTTCTGCTCAATTTCAAGATGAGCCAATGTTTCTTTCAACTCTTTGACTTGTTCACGCGCCACGGGATTATCACGGCATTCTTTGCTCAAGCGGTTGCGTTCCGCGCGTAAGTTTTCAACTTCCCGCGTCAGCTCACGGTTTTTGACATCGAGTTCAATGATAACATCAATATCAATATCAATATCATCCCCGCGACGTTCGCATGATTTTCTGATTAATTCAGGATTTTCCCTGATGATTTTAATATCAATCATTTGTGTTCCTTCCTAATATATTTTTAAAATTATGATTTACTAATTGGCTGGAAACCATTCCTGTAAATATGTTATCATCCTAATAAATGCAGGTTCCTGACATCTTCTAAATGAAACTTTTTCAACAATTTGTTTATAAACTGAAGTTGACCTTGGCAATCTACTTTTTTTCATTATAGCATATAGTGCTTCTTTTGGACGTATTGGTTTTTGTAAATCATCCAAATCAAAATTATTATTTGTAAGCCATTCAAGAAGTTCACCTGATTGTTCTTCTTGCCATCTTAAAATTTCTTTAAAATGAGGAGATGTGCTCCATAACAATTTTTCGAGTTCAGGATTTATAACTATCGCCTTGGCTCTTGATAACCAAACTTCATCTAAATTATGATTTAATTCTTCTTCTATTTCCAATGGTGTTTTAGAGTCAGTTGCTGTATCAGCTCCACATCCTTCATAGTCAAAAATTATTAAACCATAATTAAAGGATTCTTTTTGAGATGCTAAAAAATTACAACCATCCCTATAACTTCCGCTATCATGTTGAGGATGTCGTTCAACAATATAATCAATATTTCTAATGCCTATTTTATGATGTAATTTCAAAGCTACTTCAATTACTTTTTGCATGCGAATATCTGCGGTTAATACAAATAAATCTTTCTTTTCCATTATCCCAATACTCCGTTGGCAAAAAGTGTTTTAAAGTCTATGTTACCCTGCCATTTTTTCAAACGTGGATGTTGATCACCTCTAACAATAGTCGTTGCTCCAGTTTTATTTTTTGAAAAACATAAAACCGATTCAGGAGAAATTTTGCTAAGGACAATGGGGGAATGCGATGCTAGAAATACTTGTCCACCATAAACCGAAGACAAAGAGTCTATTACAGTTTCAATTGCATCAGGATGGATACCATTTTCCGGTTCTTCAACTAAAAATACCCCTGTAGAATCGGGCAAGTAAGCAGGTAATGTTAATGCTGTCAAACGTAAAGTTCCGTCCGATGCACACCATGATGGAACTTCAAATCCTTGCGAATATTCATAAACTAAATAGCAGTGTTTATCATCAGGACGCTCAACTGTTTTTATATTTTTTAGTTCAGGCAAGGCTGTTTGTAAATGTTCAATCCATAATTGAAAACGTTCTGGAGCTTCTTCTTTTAAGCGTTGTACAACCCAAGGTAAATTTGAACCATCAAGCTCAAAGCCACGTTGTTTTGCAAAAGGACTCGCTTTGCGTAATGCTAAACTGTTAAGCATGAAATTCTGAACACCATCAATGAGAAAATTTTTCAACCATGTACTTACAGGAAAACGTTCTTCATCAGCTGGTAAATTTGCAAGAGCTGACTTTGAATTCCCAAATCGGAATGATGGCACCCAGCCTTTGTTAGCCTTGCTGTCTTTTGCCGAAGAAAAATTATCATTGCCATGTAATTCTTTTGAAACAAGTCTCTGAGTGCCAGGAATACCCTTTCGTGTCATAATGGTATCTGGAGGACAAATATCATATGGGAAAAGATCAAATTCATTTTCCGGAACACTCACAGTTTCTTTCAAAAAAACTTTTTCTTCTTTTATTATAAAATTAGTTGTTTTATTATCATCATAGCCAATAGCAACTTGATATCGAAGCGTTGTTAATTCTTTGCGACTGATATGTTTTCGTATTTCAGGAGGCATTTCTAATTCAATAGCTAATTCGAAGTGACTACCTTCTTTTTTGAATAATAATTCTTTATGATTATTGGTGCGCTCATCAAGGGCAGCTTCAAAGCCATCTCTAACCATTGTTCCCAAAAAAGCAATAACATCAAGAAATGTTGTTTTTCCACTAGCATTTGGGCCAATAAGCACCTCAAAATTTTTAACGTCTTGAGAAACATACTGTAAACAACGATAGTTTAAAGCTTCAATTCTTGTAATCATTTTCTGCTCCTTAGAAAGACGGCATCGGGAAGTTGTTGGCGAATACCTTTACTTCCTCGCGTAATTCCGATAATGCCGCTTCGTCATCTTTCACGTCTACAGCGCGTTCGATGAATTCGGCTATTTTTGCCATTTCCGCTTCCTTCATGCCGCGAGTCGTAACCGCCGGAGTACCAATACGGATACCGCTGGTCACGAATGGTTTTTCAGGATCAAACGGAATCATATTTTTATTAACAGTAATCAAAGCCTCATCCAGAACGTTGGCAACGACTTTGCCGGTAGCGTTTTTAGGACGCAGATCAACGAGCATCAAGTGGTTATCAGTTCCGCCTGAGACGATTCTGAAGCCGCGTTTGGTCAATTCATCAGCCAGGACTTTAGCATTGACGCAAACTTGTTTTTGATAAGCTTTGAAATCGTCGCTCATTGCTTCTTTGAAGCAGATAGCTTTGGCGGCGATAACATGTTCCAGAGGTCCGCCCTGCAGTCCGGGGAATACTTTGGAATTGATTTTCTTAATGAATTCTTCTTTACAGAGAATCAGACCTGAACGCGGCCCGCGCAGAGTTTTGTGTGTTGTAGTAGTAACAACGTCGGAATATGGTACCGGACTCGGATGCGCGCCGGAAGCAACCAGACCGGCGATGTGCGCCATGTCTACAAACAAGTAAGCATCGACACTGTCAGCGATTTCACGCAGACGCGGGAAATCGATTGTGCGGGGATAAGCACTTGCGCCGGCTAAAATCATTTTGGGCTGGCATTCTTTTGCCAGACGGGCGACTTCATCGTAATCAATCATTTCAGTTTCGCGGTCAACGCCGTAAGGAACTATATTGTAAAGCATGCCGCTGAAGTTCATCGGATGACCATGAGTCAAATGTCCGCCGTGGTCAAGGCTCATAGCCAGAACTGTATCGCCGGGCTCGACTAGCGCGAAGTAAACCGCCATATTTGCCTGACTGCCTGAATGCGGCTGAACGTTGGCGGCTTCCGCTCCGAATAGTTCGCAGGCGCGTTCAATAGCCAGAGTTTCAACCTGGTCAACAAATTCACAACCGTTGTAATAACGTTTGCCGGGTAAACCTTCAGCATATTTGTTGGTTAAAACAGAGCCTTGAGCGGCGCGAACCGCGCAGGACGTAAAGTTTTCAGAAGCAATCAACTCAATACCGTCTCT
>DAOWBJ010000017.1 GCA_030634125.1 Victivallales bacterium | reverse complement strand
GAACGTACGACCGCTACAATTCCATTGCCAAGCGATGAAATGAAAGGACGTATTATCGGGCGTGAAGGTCGCAATATTCGTGCTTTGGAAGCAGCAACCGGAGTAAGTATCCTGATTGATGATACTCCTGAAGCGGTAGTGATTTCCTGTTTTGATCCGATTCGCAAAGAAGTCGCCCGTCAGTTGCTTGAGCGCTTGATTAATGATGGACGTATTCATCCGACACGGATTGAAGACTTAGTCAAAAAGATCGCGAAAGAGATTGATGACAATGTTTTCAATACTGGTGAAAACGCGGTTCTCGAAGCTGGAATTCAAGGAGTTCCTCCACAAATTGTAAAAATCCTGGGGCGTTTGAAATATCGTTACAGTTTCTCTCAAAATGTCTTACAGCATTCTTTGGAAACAGCTTATTTTATGGGAATGATAGCCGCGGAGTTGGGTCTTGATGAACAAAAAGCTAAACGCATCGGGCTTTTCCATGACCTTGGTAAAGCCGTTGACCACGAGCTCGAAGGTTCACACGCGAAACTAGGCGCGGACATTCTGCGCAAGCATGGCGAAGCTGAAGATGTTATTCACGCGGTAGCTGCCCACCATGAAGAAGTTGACGCTACAAGCATTTATGATGTTTTGATTAACGCTTGTGATACCTTGAGCGCGTCTCGTCCCGGAGCCCGCAGTGCCACTACAGAATTATACCTGAAACGTCTTGAACAGATGGAAAGCATCGCGCATGACTTCAAGGGTGTTGAAAGCTGTTTTGCGCTCCAAGCCGGTCGTGAAATCCGGGTAGTAGTAAATCCTGATTCAATTTCTGAAGGCGAAGCTCAAATGTTAGCCAAGGATATCTGTGAGCGCATTGAAAAGGAAATGAACTATCCGGGTCAAATCAGAATAGCGATTATTCGTGAGACAAGATCCGTTGAATACGCAAAATAATTCATAATGACGGACTATTTTTTAGGCGATTATACGCGGCGGCAACTTTTAGTAACAGCGTTCTGCGCTTTTGCCTTATTCTAATTAATACTAGCAAAAATTAAGTACAAAATTTTTGAATGGAATCGGCTACATCGTTGATGATATCGCTTAGGGAATGTTTTGTTTTCCAGTTTATTAAAGCTTCTATCGCTGTAGTATCGGGAGCTCTGTGCATCATATCCTCAAAACCCTTTTCGTAAGCTTCATCATAAGAAACTTTTAATATTTTCGATGAACTTTTGAGTTGCTTGATGATGAGCTCGGCAAGCTCTTCGATTGAAACACGATGATGACTTCCGATGTTATAAATACCGCCGTGTGATTCGGGGCAATCCGCCAATGCCAGTAAAGCCCTGACTGTATCAAAAACATGACAGAAACAACGGCTTTGAGTACCGGTACCGTAAACTGATAAATCTTTTCCTTCCAAAGCGCTTGCGACAAAACGCGGAACTACCATACCGTACTGTCCGGTTTGGCGCGGACCGACAGTATTGAAAAAACGCGCTACCGTACCTTTTAAATTATGAGAATGGTAATGAGCCATTAAATAAAATTCGTCCAGAAGCTTGCTGCACGCGTAAGACCAGCGGGAATGTGTGGGGCAGCCTATCAGTAAATCATCAGTTTCACTAAACTTTTCCTTGAAAGATTTGCCGTAAACTTCGCTTGTACTGGCAATGATGATGCGTTTGTCAAATTTAACCGCCGCGTTGATAACATTTTCGCTGCCATGAACATTGGTAACAATAGTTTGCGCGGGTTCATTTACGACCAGTTCAACCCCGACGGCCGCCGCGAGATGATAAATGACATCGACATTCTTCACATAATCGTCCATGTCTTCCATAGTAACAATATCCGCTTCAACAAATTGAAAACGTTTGTCATTGATTACTGATGATAAATTCGATATTAAGCCGGTGGAAAGATTATCGATCACTACTACTTCATTACTTTCGTCCGCCAATAAAGCTTCAGTTAAATGCCCGCCGATAAACCCGGCTCCACCAGTAATAAGATAACGCACGAAAACCTCCTATGCTATTTGACTTTTGCAGTCGTTTTCAGTTTCTGATACAGATTTTAACTTATTCCAAAGCGCAATCGCCGGTCCTGAAAGAATATAAAGATTTATTAAGACGACTACTGCCGCGGTTTTGAACATGAAAACAGCTAAAAAGAATATTAAAAATAATACTAAACGACGCTTGTTGCGCTTCATCGAAAACAACCATTTACCGACATGCACATAAGGAAAACTGCTTACCATCAACAAACCTAAAACCGCCGCGTAAATCGGCAGCGCAAGTGATAAATAAGTTAACGGATATAAACCGGTATTACAGAAAATAATTATACTGCAAATCGCCGCGGCCGCGCCGGGAGTAGGTAAACCGGTAAATTTATCACTGCTTTTCTTTTCCAGCATCGCGTGGACATTGTAAGTCGCCAGCCGCAAAGCCGCACCACCGAGATAAACCGCCGCCAGTCCACACATCAGAAGATACTGGGTGTTGGACATCGGTTGCAGATGATGTGCCATAATCGCGACAAGCGTAGCCGGAGCCACCCCAAAAGTTACCATGTCCGCGAGTGAGTCCATTTGAATACCTTTCATGCTTGCCGCGTTGAAAATGCGCGCCGCAAAACCATCTAAAGCATCAAAAACCATGGCAAATAGAATTATCCATGCCGAAATAGCGAAAACATCTGTTACTCCGCGTGGGCTCGCATAAGCTTGTAAAGTATATAAAATAGCTCCAAAACCACAAACCGAATTGCATAAAGTTAAAGCGTTAGGCACTGATTTAAACCAGCGGTTACGCTCAATTAATGCTTTGAATTGTTTTTTGACAAACATATTTAATCTACTTATTTAGTTATTTATTTATTAACCTTGACCATTACGCTGGTACCGGCAAAAACCTGATCCCCGACTTTGACTTGAACTTCAAAATCATCAGAAACAGGAATATAAAGTTCAGTACGGGAACCAAATTTAATCATACCGTAAATCGCGCCGCGTTCTATTTTGTCGCCGATTTCAACAGGGCAGACTATACGGCGCGCGATCGCGCCGGAAACTTGACGGACAGCCATGGGAAACTCAAAACCGTTGATGGCGGCGGTTCCGCCAATAGTCATCGCTTCGTTTTCTTTATGGCAATCAGGATGGCGGGCGTCAAGATAACGCCCTTTGCGATAATGCTTGTATGTAAGTTCCAACTCACTCGGAGCACGGTTCAGGTGAACGTCCAGAACCGAAAGAAAAATACCGATGCGTAAGGCGTCTTGACCGGCAAAAGGCTCAATGCCATGATCGCTGACGATGCCAATATCTTTGATTACACCATCCGCGGGACTAATCATCAGTTGAACATCGCCTGGTATTTCGCGGCAGGGATTGCGAAAAAACGCCGCTATTGCCAGCCAGGAGACAAGCACCAGGAGCGCTAATGAAAAACCTGTTGTCGGGGCATGATAAACCGCTAAAACTATAAAAGCGGCAATTAGCACCAAAGCAAGCAAAGCACTTAATCCCCATTCCAGCAAACCAAATTTACTTAATGTCATTTATACATTCCTGTTAAATTTAAAATTGAACTCAATAATGTAGCGCCAAAAGTGCTTTTTTCAACCTGAATCAAGTAGTTTGAGCAGCTTTTAACTTTTCTTGACGGCGTTTAAGCTTTTTTTCTTTGAGTTCACGATATTTTTTTACCCAGTACAAAGAAAAGAAATATCCGGGAACCGCTAAAATAATTCCGAACAAAAAACCTCCGGCAAAAAATGATGCGACAACCTGTCCGCCTAAAGCATTAAGAGAAGCCCAGGTTCTTTCATTAACAACAACTTCCAGCTGTTTTTCAACTTTTGCGAGCTGCAATGGATTTCCAATCAAATAACTTCCGATCCAGCATTGTACTGGATATATTATGAAAATTGTAAAATGATTTGTAACCCAGGTGCAGGCAAGGGACGGAATCTTAGCCGCTTTCAAAAGAAAAGCCAGCAGTAAAGCTGTCGGCATCTGTAATCCGAAAGGAATAATCATTCCTACCATAAAGCCGATAGCGACTCCACGCGCGATATAATCCGGGGCTCCAGCCTGCTTCACCAATTTTACATAAATATAACCCGGGGAAAATTTATTAAGTCGTATCATGAAATCCTTTTTAAATAATATGCTGTTAAGAGAAAATTTAAAATAACCTCAAAAACACTTTTTTCAATAATGACACGGCAATTAGAAGAAAAATAGCCGTTAAAAGCAGTTGCGAGTGCAGCCTGCACCGCGACAAGTATCTCTGATAAATATAAGATTTATAGTCCGGATAAAATCATTATGTGCCGGTGCAAGCTGCACCTGGCACTACTTAATGAAGAAAAAAACTTTAAAACTTGACACTTAGGTCCAGGCTGATTGAATCCGCGATGCAGTCTATTGCGTTGATATGGACATTGCCGTTTAATTTGTCCTGCAATAATTTATCCAGATCTACCGTGATGCTTTTGCCTTTTGAAGAAGCAAAGTCTGGTAATTTGATTGCTGAAAGCAATCTTTTCTCCAAACCGATAATGCCGGTAATACCGTTAAGAAGTGTTTGCGCCATGCCGTTAACAGCATCTGAACCAGCAGGCCGGGCATCAGAAGCTATATTTAGAGTTGCACTAACAGCCCCGGCGGCATGAGCAAAAATAAGGGTTATTATCCAGTTTTCAGGTACGCCGAATATTCCAAGAGCCTTTCTGTCTAAGCTAACCCGGCAAGTAACAGTTTTATCATTGAACTC
Source organism: Victivallales bacterium (assembly GCA_030634125.1). GTDB lineage: Bacteria > Verrucomicrobiota > Lentisphaeria > Victivallales > Victivallaceae > JAHOYW01. The sequence goes on along the minus strand of DAOWBJ010000017.1, from coordinate 7,798 downwards.
AAGGCTGTTTATTCGTTTAATCTGTTTGACTTGTGACGCCGCCTGTATCATATCGTCACGGCATAAAGTAATTTTCATAAGCTCTTATATTTTCAAATAGCTGTTGATTTTGTCAATTTGTTCGTTTTGGATTTCGCCCATTCTGCCGATGGCTTCTGCTATTTCTTCGCTGTCCTCTTCTCTTAATGTATGACTTTCTGAATTTAATACTTCCAGTAATTCAGTAAAATAAACCGATACTTCAGCCATTTTCTTAATTTCGTCTTCGGGAAACTGTTCAGGTGAAATATCCATTGATTTTAAGTTTTCCAGTAACTCCAGGCGTTCATCAATGAATTCAAGGACTTGTTCGCGTAACTGTGCTTTTGGTCTGTCATTATGCAGATTATATTGGGCGGAGATTGTTTCCCAGCGGTCTTCGAGGTAATTGAGAAAAATTATTTCCTGCGCGTCATCGGCAAAAGATAATTTTTTCATCCCGAAGCAACGGCGGAAAAACATATCAAAATCAGGACTTCCCAGATAAAACTGCGACATAATGTATGCGTCAATCTCAACCGCTTTCAAAGGGCTGTCTACATCGCCGAGTAATTCGCCCAAGCTGGAGATTTTGCCTCTGGAAAGACCGACATTTTCGGGGATTTCCATGTCATCACTTTGAGCGGTGATTTTACGGGCTAAAATAGTATGACTGGCGTTGGAAAAATTAATTTCAATTCTATCGCTGTTTGTATAGAATTCGTCGAGAGACCCGGAGTTCTTTCCCCGGAGAAGCTCATCACCCATGAAAAAAGCCCAGCGTAATTGATCGGGTATTTCCAAATATGCCTCGAAACGATCAATAACCATTTCCACCGCGCGCCCAAGTTCATTTATCCAGTCTTTTACTTTTGAATTGCGGCGGTCAGCGCCGGAAAGATAATTGAAGCTGAAGACTCCTTCCGTCCAGTCTTTAACCGTTACCAGCAAGGCGTCGCCGGATGTAAAATTATTATCCGCATAAAATTCTTTCAAATCAAAAACGTTCAAAGTAACATTGCGCTGTGAAGTTTTTTCATCCAGCAAAGTCTCATTTGACGGATGTTCGGCGATGAAATAATCAAATATTTGTTCAGAACCCAGAAAAATATGATAAGGCACTAATTCAGTAACTTCATGTTTGAATTCCCGTGTATCAAGGTCATTTCCGCTGTTTGCGTCAAGCAGAGTTATTTCTGAAGGGAAAATCTCCTCGTCGCAGAATGTACAAAATCTGTGTCCGGGAAAAAGAATATTATTTTCTATTTCTATTTCTCCTGGAGTAATAATGAATTTACGTCCGGCAAAGAATTTACTCCGCATAACATAAACATTTTTATCTGTATCTTTAAATAAGTTGTCATCAGCGTCCAGTTCGCGTTCAATACGCAGTTCTTCAGCTTCCATGTTTTCAGGGCTGATCGTCAAACGGCTTAATACATCGGTGGTGGAAAATATGCCGTCTTTTGCGGCAGTCAAAGCAGCTTCTACAGCCGCGTCAATATCTTTTGAATCAATTTTCATAGTTTTTACTCCGGGGGTATTCAAACAAGTTTAGAGATTTTTTCAAATAGTAAATTTCTTATGTGGATTTCCAGATCGGGCTGTTCCCAGCTTTTCAAGGTTTCGACCGTTATCGCGTCATTTAAATCAAATTTACCGCTCAACGTGCGCCTTAAATCAAACAAGACGGCACCGCAGGTGAGTTTCGTACCCATATCCGCGCAGAGGGTGCGGATGTAAGTTCCTTTTGAACATTTGACCGTAAATTTGACGTGCGGCAAGTTGATTTCTTCAATATCAATAGATTTAATATTGATTTCTTTTGCTTCACGTTCGACTTCAATACCTTGCCGCGCGAGCTTGTAGAGGCGCTTGCCGTCTTTCTTTTTGGCGGAAAACATCGGCGGTATTTGTTCCTGTTCGCCTATAAAAGAGGCGATCACTTCTTTGACTTGTTCTTCGGTGATTTGCGAATAATCATTCCCGGCGGTAATTTGACCGTCCATATCCTGCGAATCGGTTTCGGTGCCGATCAGCATATCGGACTGATAAACTTTGTCCTCGCCGCTGAATTTCATGCTTAATTTTGTAAATTTACCCAGCATCAGCACCAGTAAACCGCTGGCGGCGGGATCGAGCGTGCCGCAATGTCCTGCTTTGGGGATATTGAAGCGGCTTCTAACCATGTTAACAACGTCGAAACTGGTCCAGCCTTTCGGTTTATCGACCAGCAGGACCCCGTCAGTTTTAAATGGAGGTAAATGATGTTTTTTAGGATTATAACGCATTAAATACTCCTTCAACATGCGAAATTAATATTTTTTCGGCATCTGCCAGAGTCGCTGTTTTAATCAGGCCGCCGGCTGCCATTTCATGACCTCCGCCGTTGAGTTTACGCGCGATGCTTCCGACAGAATATTCAGGATTTTTAGAACGCATGGATATTTTAAAACCCATTTCGTGATTTTGCATAATCACAACAATTTCAGCTCCGCGAATAGCGCGGAGAGCTTCAATAAGTCCTTCCGTATTTCGCATATTGACATCATATTTTTCGACTAACCCGGGGGGGACATAAAACCAGGCTAATCTGCCCAGGCATGCTTTTTTAAGGTGATGAGAAACCAATTCTGCTTGAAATTGGAGTTGAGATATTGGTGTGGAAAAGAACATTTCGTTGATGACATGATGATAATCAGCATCCAGTTCCAGAAGTTCAGCGGCATGCCGCATTACTTTCGGCGAAGTATTATCAAAACGGAAACCGCCGGTATCCATAACTATTCCCAGCATTAGCAGACTGGCAATCTCCGGCGTAATTTTTGCTCCGGCACCAGCTCTGAAAATCATAAATATAATTTCAGCAGTCGCGGCAGCTCCCGGTATAAGTAGATTCCATTGAGCATAAGCTATATTGTCGGGGTGATGATCTATGTTTAATGACGGCAGTGGAATATTTTTGAAATTCAAATCGGACAGCGCTGCTCTTTTCGGCATCGGGGTATCCAGATATATTATAAAATCAAAGTTTGCCCAATCCAGACCGGTCGCGTATGTAAGGCATCCGGACGGCGTGAAATCACTATATTTTTCAGGAATTTGTTCAGGCAGGAGCAGTTCAACATTTTTTCCCGCGAGCCGGAGGTATTGCAAAAGCGCAAAACCCGAACCGAATGCGTCACCGTCTGGATTCTCGTGGGTTACGATCAAAAAATTATTATATTTTCTGAGTAATTCCGCGGCTTTCTCAATGCTTGTTTTATTCTTCTCCATCGTCATCAATATCTCCTAACAGCTCAAACACCCTGTCTCCGGCAGCTAAACGTTCGTCCAGTTCAAATCTCAATACCGGTGTATATTTCAGAGTAACAACCCGCGAAATATCATGCTGGAGTTCAACTCGTTTTCGTTTTAAAATTTGCAGAACTTCATTCTTAGCCGCGTCGTCACCGCCAAAAACACTGACAAAAACTAATGCTTTACGCAAATCGTTAGTTGTTTTAACTTCGGTAATTGAGATTAAAATGGAGTTTGACGGTGAAATATTTTTTAAGGTGATCAGGCTGCTAAGTTCACGTTTTAAAAGTTCATTCACTCTGACAATTCTATTACTTGCGCCCATATCAAAACTCCAATATTACAGTTTTGCTTTTCGCAATTCAATTTCAAAGAATTTAACCGAGTCGCCTTCTTCAAAATCCATGAAGTTGTCCAGTTTTATTCCGCATTCAAGACCAGCTTTGACTTCCTTGACTGCATCCTGGAAACGGCGCAGCGAAGTAACTTCGCCATTATAAATAAGGTCTTTATTGCGGTATACGCGGGCTTTTGAGCCTACCTTGACTGAGCCTTGCTCAACCATGCAGCCTATAACATTGATACCTTTTTTAACCTCAAATATTTGCAGAATCTTAGCTTCGCCCGTGTCATTTTCGCGTTTATCCGGCTCAAGACGTCCGGTCAAAGCTGCGGTAATATCCTCCAGCAGTTCATAAATGATATTGTACAGGCGAATTTCAACGCCTTCTTTTTTCGCCAGATCATTAACCCCGGGATTAACTTTAACATGAAAACCGACAACAATCGCTTTGGATGCCGCGGCGAGTATAATATCGTTTTCAGTAATTGCGCCGACAGTATTCATGATGACATCAACTTCGATTTTTTCAGATGGCAGTTTATTTAATGAATCCTGGATTGCCTCACCGGAACCGCGAACATCTGATTTGATGATAAGTTGAAGAGCTTTTTTGTTTTCAGTGTTAATTTTGCTGAACAAATCTTCAACAGAGCTGATTGCTCCCCTGGAGAGGTTTTCCTGTTTGTTTTCATGAGTACGGCGTTCAGCTTCGATACGGGCGTCGCGCTCTTTTTTACAAACCCTGAGGCTTGATCCGGCACCGGGAGCGCCGGAAAGACCGACGAGCTTCACCGGGTCGCTCGGACCCGCGCTTTGGACTTGCCTGCCGTGTTCATCAAACAGTGATTTTACTTTACCGAAGTATTCACCGGCGAGGACAATATCGCCAATTTTTAAAGTTCCTTCCTGAACAAGAACGCTGGATGTAGCTCCCAGGCCTGCTTCTATTTGAGATTCAAGCACAAGTGCTTTGGCGGGCTTATCAGGATTGGCTTTCAGCTCCAATAATTCAGCTTCAAGCAGGATACGTTCAAGCAGACTATCGAGACCTTCGCCAGTTTCAGCGGAAACCCGTACGGCTCCGACATCGCCGCCCCAATCTTCACTCATTAGTTCATTCTGCTGCATTTGCAGTAAAATTTTATCAGGGTCAGAGGCTGGCAGGTCGATTTTGTTGATAGCTACAATGATCGGTACGTTAGCGGCTCTTGCGTGATTGAGCGCTTCAATAGTCTGCGGTTTGAAACCATCATCGGCGGCGACCACGAGAATCGCGATATCAGTAACATTCGCCCCGCGGGCGCGCATCCGGGTAAATGCTTCATGACCGGGAGTATCAATAAACGTAATTTTTTTGCCGTGAAATTCTACTTGAGAAGCTCCGATATGCTGGGTTATTTTACCAGCTTCACCATCAGCGACAACAGTATTTCTAACCTTGTCCTGCAGGGATGTTTTGCCATGGTCAACATGTCCGAGGAAAGTTACTATCGGCGGTCGGTCAAGAAGGTTTTCAGGTTTGTCCGGCACATCATCAAACAATGCGCTGTCATCACCATGAATATTATGTTCGTCTTTAGCCCGGTGATCAATAAGCAGCTTGAATCCAAAGCCTTTGCATATTTTTTCGGCGATTTCTTCCGTAAGAGACTGATTAATGCTCGCCAATTCGCCGATCTTCATCAACTCGCTGATAATCTCATTAGGCTTTTTCCCTAAGACTTCCGCCAGCTGTTTCACAATAATCGGAGATTTTACATGTATTTCCTTCTCATCCGCAGTTTGAGTTTCCGAGGAGCTCCTGGAAGACTTTCTTTTAGATTTGTTGAAAACTTCTTCAAAATGTTCTTCAAGCAGCTCAAGCATATCAGGCGGAATAGGACTGCTGCCGGATTCCAGCTTAATACCTTCAGTCTCTAACTCCGCAAGTATCTTCCTGGGAGAAGTTCCATATTTTTTAGCAAGATCTTTTACTTTTACTTTTTTCACTCAGCTGTCCTTTAATTTTCTTCTGCCGTATCTTCGATGCCGGCAAAAACTTTGTTTATTTCTTTTGTATCAATATCCTCAATCGCGAGTATTTCATCCTGACCGGCCGCGAGTATGCCTTCGAGCGACACATAACCATTACTAACCAGTTTTAAAGCGGTATCTTCAGAAATCCCGGCCGCTTCAGCAAGCATGGTTGCTGCTTTGCTGATTTTATCCTCCATACTTTCTTCTTTTTTAGGTTCAATAATTTGTATATTGATATTCCAGCCAATTAACTTTGATGATAAACGTACATTTTGGGCTTTTTTCCCAAATGCCAGACGGGACTGGTCAGGTGTAACATATACAATCAATTCGTTTCCAGCTTCATTAACATCAACGGATTTAACTTTCGCCGGCTGCAGGGCGTTCATAGCATACTGCTTTATGTCCTCATCATAAGGAATAATATCAATACGCTCACCGCCCAGCTCGGCAGTAACATTCTTGACGCGGGTACCACGCATTCCAACACATGCTCCAACGGGATCAACCCGGTCAGCATTGCTTTTTACCGCTATTTTAGAGCGGCTGCCTGCTTCACGGGCAACACGCATGATTTCAACTATATTATCATGTATTTCCGAGACTTCACGCTCAAATAATTGTCGAACGAAATCAGGATGAGTCCGCGAGACGATCAAACTTGGTCCGGAAGTCTTTGTGTCCACCTCAATCAGTAAGGCGTTAATGTGGTCGCCGGCCATGTACTGCTCGCCGTAAATTTTTTCCTTGGAAGTGAGTATGCCTTCGGCTTTCTGAAAATCAATAATAATATTTCCACTTTCAAAACGCCTTACTACCCCGTTAATTATTTTACCTATTTGCTCAGCAAATTCGGCTCTGACGTTTTCTTTTTCAGCTTTGCGTAATTGCTGCATGATGGCCTGTTTCGCGGTCTGGGCGGCTATGCGCCCGAAATTTTTAGGCGTAACTTCCCAGTCAAGCTCGTCCCCAACCTTAACATCAGGATATTTTTCCTGTGCTCTGGCTAGAATGAGCTGATCATTATCAGGGAAAGAATCAACCACAGTCAAGTGAGCCCAGGCTTTTATATCTCCAGTTGCCGGATCAACTTTAACTTTCAATTCGCTGGCTGGATGTATACTTTTGCGTGAAGCAGACAACAAGGCGGACTCAACGGCTTGCACCAAAACTTCACGACTGATTCCGCGTTCCTGCTCAAGATATTCAAGAACCGTCAATAATTCATTGTTCATCGCTTTGTCCCTTCTACAATTTATAAGTTATATTTCTTATGCTTTTTTTAACAAAAAAAAGCGGGTAACTTACCCACTATCCATGCCGCAATAGAAATGCCAGATTTGTATCTATACAGTAAACTAATATAAACCACTAAAACTAAAGTAGCAAATTCTTTCGCTTAATTTTATCGAATAATGCAGGTTTTTTATGTAAAAACTTAATTATCAGAGCAAATGTTTCTGTTTTTTATGCAAAAAACTTGATTCTGTCAAAAATTATGCAATCTTTACTAGCCTTGATTAGTGTCTCAGACTAATAATAAAAACAATATAATAAATAGTAAAAAACAAAATTAAAAAGGTTGGAATAAATTATGTCAGGTAACAAATCAGCAATGAAAAGAGTGCGCACTGATGCGGAAAAACATTTACGCAATAAAGCACGTAAAGCAACGTTAAAAACTCTCGAAAAGAATTTTCGCACGGCAGTCGAAGCTAAAGATCAGGAAAAAGCTGCTGATCTCGGGAAAACTTGTTTTAGCAAGCTTGATAAAGCTGCTAAAGCAGGCACTATCCCTAAAAACAAAGCCGGTAATAAAAAATCTCAAATAAGCAAATTATTGAAAAGCTTGCAGGGATAATTTTTATTTAACAAATTATCAAAAAAGCCGTTTTCGTTTTTGTCGAAAACGGCTTTTTTAATATATTGTATAGGAATTTGTTCTTTTGACAGGATAAACAGGATAAAACAGGATAAAAGAAAAATCTTGTCAATTGCGCAACTTTTTTTAGTAATCCCCGAGGGATTAAATTTAAATAGCCACAGGTAAAACCTGTGGTTTGAAGCAGTAAAATGCACCAACCCCGAACGGGGTTGAACAACTGAACGTAACAAGCTGCT
>DAOWBJ010000264.1 GCA_030634125.1 Victivallales bacterium | reverse complement strand
GCTGCCGTGATTGGCGGAGAGGAATGGTTGCCGCAGGCTGCTGTTGACAGCGGTTTAAAACATTGTAAAGTTAAAAGATTTCAAACAGATACAGGTGAAGATGTATATTATCTATAAGTTTCGAGGCGAAAAGCTTAAAAATGAACGACCCCGACCCAAGGGTGCGGGGTATCAAAAACGCTTTAAAAAAGCTTGGCAAAACGAACTTTTTAAGCGGAACGCCCCAAGGGGCGGGGAATTTAACCCCACTTTAGATTAAAATTAGATATTTAAATAGCATTATTTTTATGAATTTGTATCTTTCATTCGACGCTCGATGTTCAAATCAATTTATTTTCCAGTTCTTCCCAGCGGGCATAGGATTTGTCTAGTTGTTCTTTAAGCTCTGTCAATTCGTTTTGCAGTTTTGTGCTTTGCGCGCCGTGGTTAGTGAAAAAATCGGGAGCGGCAAACATTGCTTCGATGCGTTCAACTTCGCTTTCAAACTCCATTACACGCTCTTCCATTGAGTCAAGCTCTCGATGTTCTTTATATGAAAGCTTTTTTGTTTTTTCAGTTTTCTGAGCCGGAGCTGGAGAAACTTTTTTGTTGACAGCTTTGATGGTTTTCTTGTCGCGTTCTTTGCGCTTTTCTAAATAATAATCATAATCGCCGAGACTGTAAATTACTTTGCCCTCGCCCTCGAAGGCGATTATGCCGGAACAGACCCTGTTTAAAAAATAGCGGTCATGGCTGACTACAATCACACAGCCTTTGTATTGCGCGAGAGCTTCTTCGAGCAGGCGCAGGCTCGATAAATCCAAATCATTTGTAGGCTCGTCGAGAATTAAAAAATTACCGCCCTGTTTGAGAATTTTCGCCAGAATCAAACGGGCTTTTTCACCGCCGGAAAGGTATTTTATTTGAGTTTTTATACGTTCGTCTTCAAACAAAAAACGCTTTAGATACGACCAGATACCGATGCGTTCTTCACCTAATTTCACAAATTCGGAACCTTCGCCGATCTCTTCAAAAACAGTTCGTTCAGGATTAAGTTTGAGACGCCCCTGGTCAATGTAATTGAATTCAACTGTCGAAGCCGTTTCCGCCACCCCGCTTGTGGGAGCGAGTTGACCGGTAATTATTTTCAGCAGAGAGGTTTTCCCTGTACCATTGCGCCCGACGATGCCTATTTTGCAGTCGGCTTCAAATTCAAAATTGAACTTTGGAATATAAGTTATGCCGTCAAATTCTAAAGAAACATCCTTAAGTTCGACAACTTTATTACCGAGCCGTAAAGCATCGGGGATAATTAAATCAATATCGCCGATTCGTTGAACATTGGATTCCGCGGCGGCTTCGTCAAAGCGCTTGAGCCGTCCCAGATTACGCCGCAAACGAGCCTTTGGCGAACGGCTCACCCAGTCCATTTCTGAACGCAGAAACTTGCGGCGTTTAACGTCTTTGGCATCTTCCCGGTATTCGCGTTCGGCTTTGCCTTCAAGAAATTCAGCATAAGAGCCGTCATAAGAATAAAGTTTGCCGTTATCCAGTTCCACAACGCGTGTCGCGACGCGGTCCAGGAAGTAACGGTCATGCGTAATAAACACACAGGTACCGCGATAAGCGGCAAGATAATCTTCAATCCAGGTAATCGTTTCAGTATCGAGATGGTTTGTAGGTTCGTCCAGCAGGAGCAGATCCGGTTCGCTGACAACCGTGCGCGCCAGGGCAGCCCGGCGTTTTTCTCCGCCGGACAAAGTATCGCATTTACGATCCGGTTCCGGCGTATTCAAGCGTGTCATTATTTCTTTCATGCGTTGTTCAGGATTCCAGGCATTGTGTTTGTTGATTTCCTGTTCAAGCCTGGCGTGTTCGCTGGAATTCAGCGGCAAAGTCTCATATTTGTGCAGTAGATTGATGAAATATTCCAGTCCGTCATAAATATTTTCGTAAACTGTGCACGATTCGTCGAGCGAAAAGTCCTGTTTCAGAAAATTAATCCGTAAGTCCCTGGCATAAATAATTTTGCCTTTACTGACCATTTCCTCGCCGGTAATCATGCGCAAAAAAGTTGATTTCCCGGCACCGTTTCGTCCGACCAGCGCGATGCGTTCGCCTTCGTGCACGGTCATGCCGGTATCATCCAGTAATTGTTGAGTACCGATGGAAAAAGACAGACCATCAGCGGAAAAAATAACTTTAGCCAAAATATATTCCTGTCTTAAAATTTTAATATAATCCGCTTAATATAGACCTTTTTCGAGAAATCTCCAGCAAAAAGCTTTATCATTATATATAAAGGGATATATTAAGGTGATATGGCAGTTAAAGTAGTTACGAGTGCAGCTTGCACCGCGACAAATATCTTTGACAATTTGTAAGATTATAGCCCGATTTAAATCCATATGTGCCGGAGCAAGGCTGCTCCTGGCACTACTAAAAATATAATTAAAGAATACCAGGTATTATGGAACTTTTTGACACACATTTTCATTACTATGATAAAGAGCAGAGCCCGCGGGAATATTACGATGATATAAAAATTCCAGAATTGAAATATTTATTGGCGGCAGGTGCGGATTTTGAGGAAAGCCGGACGGCGCGGCGTTTTGCCGGGGAAATCGAAAATTCCTGGTTTTCGGCAGGAGTACATCCGCATTCAGCGGCGGAATTTGAGAATATAAAAGCTTTTGACGAATTCAAAGGAAATGATAAACTGGCGGCGGTCGGTGAAATCGGCCTGGATTATTTTTACGATAATTCACCACGCCAAATCCAGCGTTCGGTTATGGAACAGTTTCTTGTTTTGGCTTTGCAATGGAATTTACCGGCCATAATTCATCTCCGGGATGCTGACGGAAAGTTTGACGCATACGCGGACGGATTGGCTATGTTGAAGGACTTTGCCGGTGACGGCGGAAGTTTTGTGGTGCATTGTTTTTCCGGCACTCCCGATTGGGCTGAAAAATTCCTCGAACCCGGCGCGTTTTTAGGTATCACCGGAATAGTAACTTTCCCGCGAGCCGTCAATATCCGCGAGACTTTACAAGTCATTCCCGATGAACGCCTGCTTATCGAAACAGATTCACCATATTTAGCCCCGGTTCCTTACCGCGGCAAAACCAATAATCCAGGATATGTAATCAAAGTAGCCGAAAAAATAGCAGAAGACCGCGGCAAATCCATCGAAGAAATTGCCGGATTGACCACAGATAACGCTTTTCGTCTGTTTAATCTCGCTAAAAAATAAAACATTCACTTCCTATACGATTCAGGTCTTTTTCAAAGTGCCTTCTGAAAGATGTTTTATTCTGTCCCTGATTGCCAGCAAAATCTGTGGATTAAGACTATTGCGAATATGTATTTCTTCAAGTAGACTAAGGTCGGTGATTCGTTTCGTCGCGGAAATGCAGGTGCTCAAGCAATCACAGCTT
>DAOWBJ010000070.1 GCA_030634125.1 Victivallales bacterium | reverse complement strand
TAATTTCCATGCGGTCACGCAGGGCAGGGGGGATTGTGTCGAGAATATTTGCTGTGGCAATGAATAGAGCTGAGCTTAGATCGCAGTCAATCTCAAGATAATGATCGTTAAAGGATTTGTTTTGCGCCGGGTCAAGCACTTCCAGAAGCGCGGAGGACGGATCGCCGCGATAGTCGTTGCCCAGCTTGTCGATTTCGTCAAGCATGAATACCGGGTTCGCGGTGCCGACTCTTTTCAAGCCTTGAATGATGCGTCCGGGTAAAGCACCGACATAAGTGCGCCGGTGTCCACGGATTTCAGCTTCGTCGCGGACTCCGCCCAGCGACATGCGGACAAATTTGCGCCGCATGGCTCTGGCAATGGATTGCCCTAATGAAGTTTTGCCGACTCCGGGAGGACCTACAAAGCATAAAATCGGTGCTTTGCGGTCGTTTTTCAGCTGCAAAACGGCTATAAATTCAAGTATTCTCTCCTTGATGTCTTCCAGCCCGTAGTGGTCATGCTCCAATATTCTCGAAGCATCGTTGACATCAAGGCGGTCTTCGGAATAAATCATCCACGGCACGGATACCAGCCAGTCGACGTAATTAAAGGCTACATGGTATTCGGGGGAAGCTTGAGGAATTACCATGAGCCGTTCCAATTCTTTGCTCACAGTGGTGGATACGTTTTCGGGCAGCTCCAGGGTTTCAAGCTTTTTCTCTATAGCTATGATGTCCGGGGTTTTGTTATCTTCGCCGAGTTCATGTTGAATCGTTTTGAGTTGTTCACGCAGGAAAAAATCGCGTTGAGAGCGGCTCAAAGCGTTGTGCACCTGACTTTGGATTTCTGAACCGAGGTGAAGCACTTCGACTTCACGGTTCAGCAGGATCATCAGGGTCTGCAGGCGTTCATGCAGAGTTTCCTGGGTCAAAAGTGATAATTTTTCGACAAAATCTATATTTAAAGTATCGGCAATCAAGTCTACAAGACGCACATTGTCGTCGAGATTAAGGATGGCGATTTTGAGTTCTTCGGGGAAATTTGGCGAAAAAGAAATTATTTTTTGAAATTGATTAATAGCATTTTTCAGCATCGCCGAGGATTCCAATGAATTGTCAGGCTTACTTTTGAAATTTTTATAAATGATACAATCCACATTTTCATTATCAACAAATGGTTTGTCATAGACAATACGTTTCAACCCGCGCACCAGCACACGAACGGTTCCGTCGGGAAAGTTAAGCATTTTGACAATTCGCGCGATCACGCCCATTCTGGTGATAGTTTTACCTTTATGTACGACCGTTTCAGTTTTTAATTCTATTGAGTCATTGGGGGTATCATCCTGAGTCGGAACTTCCGGGAAAATTGCTATCAGACGGTTGTCGCCGGTGCTTTTTTTGATCATTTTGACTTTTTCTTCGCCATCTATAACCATCGGGGTCAAGGTATATGGAAATACCAGCATTCCCTGTAATGTCAAAATCGGCACACAGTTATCGGGCAGTTTTTCGTCTTTAGATTTAAAGCTATCTGATTTTACAGTGATACTTCCATTGTTAGTTTTATTTGCCATGAATTTTTCCTCCTTGCGGAATTAACAAAATTTCTACTTATCTATATAACATAGTCTACATAGCAAAGCAGAACAATGCAAGCTCAATAAAAAACAAAAAAAAGTCTGTATAAGTATGCGGATAGTTTTCAGGATAATAAAGTATTATTTATTCCGAATCTTTCTGGTCGGTCTGGCGTCTTTTGAGTATGCGTAAAATTTTGGATGGTCTGGTGATGTTGTCTATTAATTCCTGGATTATTTCAGGATGGCGCAGTTTTCTTGAAATGCTTCCGAGCAGTTGCAGATATAATTCCTGGTTTTGGTCAGGCGCAATGATAAATATGATAACTCTTATCGGCTGTTCGTCCTGACTTTCATAATCTTCAATCGGGTTTTTGCATATGCCTACAAGTACGACAGGATCGGGTATCTCGTTTACTCTGATATGGGGCAGGGCGAGGGAAAAACCAACCCCGGTGGTCATCATTTTTTCACGATGCCAGGTCAGACGCACAATCGTATCGCGGTCAATTTTACTCTGTTTCGCGGCTTCCGTAATTAAAGAATTAAGAACTTCAAGTTTTGTTGTGCCGTTCAGAATAAAAATGGATTCTTTCGCGATAAACTTCGTAAACGTAACCTTCATTATTTATCCTGTCTCCTGTTGTGTATTTGTGCTGCTGCGATCGTAAAATAAGATATATCTATATAATATATATCCCATAATCAACAGAAGTCAATAAAAAATCACTAAATTTAAAGCTAATTACAAAAACAAAGATGGATTTTTATAATTGAATATTGTTTTGTATTTTACCAGTCAAATTTTGTATCGCTGGTCAGTGTGTCCAGTCTGCTTTGAATTATTTTGTCTGCATTTTTATGGCGGAATTCATATTGCTGACGCAATTTCTTAACATGCTTTTCTACTGACTCAAGACGTTTTTTGTTTTTCTCCATCTTGGCTAAAAATATCTTGCGGGTGATTTGCCGTAATTGTTCAAGCGCTTCTTTTTTCTTGCCGGCATCTTCAGAGTTTTTGTATTGACGCACTAATCCTTGGATTTTTTTATTTAATTCTTGTTTTTCTGCTCGGATACGCTTAACTATTTTTGCGACTTCTTCCCTCCAGGTCTCGGGATTAGCAGCGTGCAGCGGGCGGAGACGCTTACGTTCCGCAGCGGAAATACTTTGCAGGATTTTCCATTGACTTCTTTCGCGTTTTTCGCGTCTTTCTTCTTTTTCATCATCGTCTCTTTCTGCGAATGCCGGACTGATAACGAATAATCCTGCCAGAACTGTCATCAATAAATACTTCATGTTAAACTCCTTTAGATTTGTTCAATGTTTATTTCCGTTTCAATAAATTTATCAAGAGCCACATCTTTTGAGGCGCCTATAGTAATGTCCTGTCGAGAAACTTCTGTCGCGGTATCAAGAACAAAAACTTTTTCTTCAAAATTATCCCAGTTCCAGGCTTTATTAAAAATATCGTTTGCGGTGTCGGGTAATGGACCGTGAAACATAACTGTATATATCGCGGCGATTCCGCTGGCGGTCGCGGCGGCATATCCAAGCCCCCGGCGTATCGCAACCTGAATTCTCTGGCTCCGTGAAAACTTTTGAGCAGCCCTTATGACAGCAAAGTCGTTTGTCAATGCTATTTTCGGCTCCGGCTTGATCTGACTGAGCAACTGCCAGTCCTGTTTAAGCTGACGGCAGCTTGCGCAATCAACGCAATGCCCTTCAATCGCCGTGCTGAAAATACCTTCAGAAGAAAGTATTTTTTCCTGTATTTCTGAGCAAATCTTTTTCATTTTATTGACCTCCGCTGTTCCATTGAGTCAGTTCTTTTTGTAAATTTTTCATAGCATACTGCATCCTTGCAAGTGCTGTATTAATTGAGCAGTCATGGATTTTCGCTATTTCCTTAAAACTCAAACCATCCTGCCGCATAACAAATACTTCCCGTTGTTCCGGTGATAAAAGCCCCAAAGCGGCTTCCACCGCTTCCAGTAATTCAGCTCTGTCCATGTCGCGCCATGGTTCTTCCTGTGAAGTGTTTTCCACCTCAGGCGTATCATCGCGATCCAGTTCACTGAAAATATAATTCTTTTTCTGCCGCCTGAAATAATCCAAAGCTGTGTTGCGGGCAATGCTGAACAGCCATGCCAGGAAACGTTCCCTGTTATGATAACGATGCAGATTTTTCATTGTTTTAATCCAGACCTGCTGGAATAAATCATCAATAGCGGAGTTTTTTTCCGCAAGCATCTTGAGCAGGAACGAATAAACCTGTCGTTTATAGCGCTCGTAAAGCACCGTAAACGCATCGGCATCCCCGTGTACATATGCTTTTATCAAATCGTGATCGGGCTTATCCAAATTTATAAAGTCCTTCTATCTTTAATAAATAGAACGCGGTTATGTGCAGCTTATTGCACAAAAATTATTAAATTTATAGATTTTTTGCTTATTTCCAGCCGAGGATTTGATAGCCTTGCTGTCTTAGAGTGAGTTCGACGTGTTTTTTGAATAATGGTTTGGGGGCTTTTGAGGTGAACATCCAGTCTATCAGGAAGCTGAGACCGCTTCCGGTCGCGCCGATTACAGAGCCGGAGCCGATAGAGCCGGACGCGACACTGACCGCGGTATTGACGCTGGTGTTCGCGGCAGTTTTGCTGGCTGATTTAGCCAGTTCTTTGTTAGAAGTCGAAGAATCATCAAGTCCTGATTTTTTCGCTATCTCAATTGCGGCTTGTATATCTTTTTGAGCCTGGTCATGTCCAACTTCTTTGTAATGATTGTTGGGGTACAGAACCGGTTTGCAGGTTGAACAGGCACTTAGAAATAACATAGCTGAACTGATACAAATAAAAAATAGATATTTTTTCATTTTTTTACTCGCGTTTCATGCAGAATGTTAATTACTTTTTCACGAATATTATGTAAATTTTCACTGAATATATCCAGCTTCGCTTTAAGTGTGCTCTGCTGACGGCTGAAAGAGTTTACTTGTCCCAGTAAATCGTTTATGCCACTCAGAACACGTTTCAGTAAACTTATTTTGAACTCCGGCATTTGCGTGTCCTCGAGTTCGATTATATCAATACTGCGGGCGATCAGTCTGCCCAGGGAACAAGTCGTAATCAAGCCTGATTTACGCAGGGATTGCCGCAAATCGCGTATTAATATTATATTCCATTCCAATGATAATTTATGTAGATTAAGATAAATATCTGAATAACGGCGTTCCTTTAAATCACTTATGTCAAGGTGTTCTTCGTCGCCTTCAAAAAAAATATCCAGAGAGTTTTCCGTCTTGTTCAAATCTACGCTGGAAGGAACCAGATCAGGCTGCGCCATCAATTTGTTGATGATGCTGTCTTCTTCATTTGGCAAATCCATGCAGGATGGAAGTATCTGGAAATAATGCCGGATACGTTTTTCGTCCTGACGAATTTCTTTTTCCCACCGGAACTCGTTCCAGTTGTGATTGTTGTGAGAATAGTCCATTTATCCCTCTATAAAACTCTTAATTGCTTAATTTTTCGAGTTTTTGCAGATCTTCTAACTTTGGCGCGTCGCCCCAGAGTTTTTCCAGTTGATAACGATCCCGCATTTCCGGGGTCATGACGTGTATAATTACCGCGCCAAAGTCAATCAATATCCACTTGCTGACGGATTCGCCGTCAACGGTTACTGGTTTCAGCCTGAATTTTTCAAAAACTGATTTTTGAATCCAATTAGCTAAAGCTTTCATCTGCGGTTCGGATTGTGCGGTGCAAAGCACAAAATAATCAGCGATTGTTGTAAGTTCTTCTACTTGGAGTGAGGCGATGTCCGCCGCTTTTTTCTCTCCAGCTTCTTTCGCGCAAAACGCGGCTAAAGTTTTTGAATCAATTTGCTGTTTTGTCATAAATATAAACCTTTGTCTTTTATATATTTTAATATGTTTGTTTTAATATTTTTAGTTACTGTTTTATCTTTAATATTGTTTCTTACCGAAGTGGAAGATATGTCAAAAAACGGCATTTGCAATACTGTTCGCAATAAAATGTTAATTTCTTTTGCTGTCCAATGCTTTAACAAGCTTTCGCGGTCAACTTCATATCCTTTCCGGGGGTAACAAATAATTTCGTATCGAGCAACGAGTTCCTTCGCTTTGTGCCAGGTGTGCAGAGCTTCCAGGCTGTCACCGCCAATCAATAACTGTAATGTATCATCAGGAAATTCTTTTTCCAGTAATTTTAGAATTTTAACGCTGTAAGACGGCTTCAGCGCGGCGCGGCGTTCAATATTCGAAATAATTATGTCGGGATCGTCGGCGACAAGCAGCTCAAGCATCGCGCAACGGTCGGCAAAGGAACTTATCTTCTGTCCGAGCTTGTGCGGCGGGTCGCAGGCGGGAACAAATAGAATGCGATCTGTTTTGCCCTGCTTAAGTATATGCCGGGCCAATTCGAGATGTCCGGTGTGTGGTGGATCAAATGTACCGCCAAAAAAGGCAATCCGCATATTTGTAATTATCCTTTTAACAAAGTAAATTCTATCTTGTGTCTATTAGTATTATATAAGGTCTTAACATGAAAATCAATATCAATAACAGCAGTATTTGCAAAATTGCGAAAGAAATAGTTAAAAAACTGCATTCAGCGGGGCATTCGGCGTATTTTGTCGGCGGCGCGGTGCGTGATATGCTTCTGGGCAGGACTCCCAAGGATATTGATATAGTTAGTTCAGCCACTCCTGCCGAGACGGCGGAAATATTCCCTGACACCTTGGAAGTCGGCGCGTCATTTGGGGTAATGCTGGTAAGAGAGCAGGGGGTAAGTTTTGAAGTCAGCACTTATCGCGAGGAACGCAATTATATGGACGGACGCCGCCCCGGACATGTCAAGTACACCGATGACCCCAAAATAGATGTAAGCCGCCGGGACTTCACCGTGAACGGTTTGTTGTGCGATCCCGAGACCGGCGAAGTCTTCGATTATGTTGACGGCATCAAAGATTTGCGGCAGGGAGTGATTCGGACAATAGCTAACGCTGAAACACGTTTTGGCGAGGATTATCTGAGAATGCTGCGAGCGGTGCGTTTTGCGGCGAGACTGGGTTTTGAACTGGAAGCTGATACTTTGCGGGCGATTCAAAAACTCGCGCCTGAAACGGTGAAGCTTTCAGCGGAACGTATCCGGCAGGAACTGACTTTGATATTTACAGGAGAAACTCCTGATATAGCTTTAGAAATGCTCCATGAAACCGGTTTGCTGGCAGCGCTCCTGCCTGAAATCGAAGCGATGCGCGGAGTTACCCAGCCGCCGCAGTTCCATCCTGAAGGTGATGTTTTTGAACACACTAAACTTATGTTAAGGTCAATGGCTTTACCCGATGAACTAATCGCCTGGAGTGTTTTGCTGCATGACGTAGCCAAACCGCTGACTTATTTTGTAGATGAAACCGGACGCGAGCGTTTTTTCGGGCACGAACAGCGCGGCGCGGAAATGGCAAAAGACATCATGTCGCGTTTACGTTTTTCCAATCAGGCAATCGACCGGGTTTCGCGCGCGGTCAAAAACCACATGCGTTTCGCTTCGGTCCCGCAAATGCGCAAGGATAAAGTAAAGCGTTTAATAGCGGACGACAACTTCCCTTTAGAGCTCGAATTACATCGTCTGGACTGCATATCAAGTCATGCCTTAATGGATATATTTACATTTTTGCTGGATAAAATAGTAGAGCAATCCGGCGAAGTAAAACTACCCCCGCCATTGTTGACCGGCAAAGACCTGATAGATATGGGATTCAAGCCGGGACCAAAATTCAAGAAAATCCTGAAAAAAGTAAGCGATCTGCAATTAAAGAACAGATTGAAGACCACAGAGGCGACAATAGCTTACGTTAAAGACAAATTTCTCAATTCATAATTTTCCCGCGAAGACGCAAAGAAAAGAAGTTTATTTTTACTTTTCAGCCCTCTGCGCGGGCTTAGAAAACAGTAGCAAAGAATCATCTTTTTTCGTGCTATTTTCTGTATAAATCAATATTTTTTCACTTTTTTTCTTCTTTTTGGC
>DAOWBJ010000246.1 GCA_030634125.1 Victivallales bacterium | reverse complement strand
TCAAAAAAAAGAGTAAAGTCAAGCCGTATATTTATTTTTTTGTAAAAAAATAATGATATTGCAATAGGGAAATCTAAAGCTGTTAGATAAATTAAATTTAACCGTAAAAAGAAGTTAAACTAGGATTTATAAAGAGGATACGCAAAAGCCATAATGATTATTGAAAATCTTTTACTGTTGGATATCTATAATCAACAAGCTATCAGACTTTTACAGAAGGCATATGCAGGCATGCGTAAAGATGGTCACAAACGCTTGAATGCGTCTGATCAGCCGCCATTTTCTTGAGAATTCTCTTAGTGTGAGAGAATACGAAATCCATGGAGGGCGAGACTCTGTCGAGCCGTAAATGGTGAATATGTTTCGGCTCGTGAGGACACTCGCCCTCCAGGAAACGCGTAATGTGGCATGATATTCAAAATGGAAAATGAGGGTTCCGTGAAAAAATTCTTATATGATCCCCAAAAAAGGAGCGATAGCGACACTCTTTACTTGGAAATTGGAGATTCCGTGTTCGATATTGGATATTTATTTTATAGCTTTAAAAGTTCTTTGGCGTGAGCGCGGGCGGCTTTGGATGCTCCCAGCATGCGGGCTATTTCTGTGATTTTGTCGTCTGTTGAGAGATGCTTTATTGTTGAAATTGTTCTGCCTGAATGGACGTTTTTAACAACTGCGTAATGATTTTGACCACAGGCGGCGACCTGCGCTAAGTGTGAAATACATAATATTTGTCGATTTGAAGCCAGATCCAAAAGCTCTTTACCTACCTGATTAGCTGTTTCGCCGCCGATATTTACGTCTATTTCATCAAAAATCAGTACCGGGATCGTGTCGGCGTCAGCTAAAACGGTTTTCAGGGCAAGCATGACTCGTGAAATCTCGCCGCTGCTGGCGATATTGCGCAATGGCTGGATTTTTTCGCCGGGATTTGCCGAAAATAAAAACTCGATCCGATCCATACCGCGCTCTGTCGCTTCCGTTTCACTGAATGAAATATCCAGTTCAGACTGTAAAAATCCTAAAACTTTTAATTTAACTTCTACCTGCCGGCAAAAACCTTTCGCCGCTTTTTTACGTTCCTTAGAAAGTTTTTGAGCGACTGTTTTCAACTTAGCTAATAAATTATCTTCCTTTTTTTGAAACTCCTGACGCAGTTTTTCGGCATCGCTGTAGACCAGTAAACGTTCCCTGGCTTTTTCGCATTCGAGCAAAACTCTTTCCAGGCTCGGTCCGTAACGGCGTTTGATGGTCTGTAAATCGCTCAAGCGGTTTTCAAGATCACGAAAGCTTTGTTCATCAAGTTCTACATTTGAGCCGTAATTTTCAATTTCATAGGATAAATCCCGGACTTGTTCGACGATCTGCCCGCAGGTGGTCAATAAAGGTTCAGCTTTGGCAGAATCAATGTGTGCAAGCTCCTGGATGTCGCGGTATACTTCGCCGAGTTTGTCGACAATGGATTCTTCTGAATCGCAGAGTTTCATGGCGGAACGGCTACTTAATTCGAGAATGGTTTTTGAATTTGCCGCCAATGAATGTTTAACATTTAATTTTTCATCCTCGTCATCTTCCGGGGAGACTTTTTCAATTTCCATTACAATCATTTTGAGATGTTCAGCTTCAATAGAGGAGGGCATGTCGGCAAAAGTTTTTTCGCGTTCGGTGCGCAAAGTATTTAGTTCTTTGCATAAATTCCGGCAATTACCGGTCAATTCGTCGAGTTTTCCGAAACGATCGAGAATATCGAGTTGAGTACCACGGTTCAACAAGGATTGATGTTCGTTCGCGGCATGAATATCAACGAGGAGATTGCCGATATTTTTCAAAGTCTGCAAAGTTACCGGGGTGTCATTTATATAATTGCGGTTTGATGATTTGCCGATTACGCGGCGCAGCTGTATTTCGCGGGATTCCGGCTCAAAAGGAATGTCGGCTTGTTCGAGCGCGGATAAAAACGTGTCTTGAATATTGTTTTTGACTGTAATACCAGCGGCAAGTTCACAGCGTTCCGTACCGCTGCGGATGATGCCTTTGCCGGCGCGTCCGCCGAGGAGCAGCGCGATAGTTCCGAGTAGAATGGATTTACCGGCGCCGGTTTCTCCAGTGATAACATTGAAACCTTCGCCGAATTCAATGTCCAGCGCTTCGATCAATGCTATATTTTTAATTTTCAGCCAGTTTAACATGTTGAATCCATATTTTATTTGATTGCCTTCTTTGTAATTTTTACTCATTTGCAGTATAATACAAGTGAATAACCAAAAATAGAAGGATAATTACCATTGTTATGAGTTCAGAATCCCATCAAAACTGTATGAAGTGCGGCTATAAATTGGATGTTAAAATTTTGCCGGACGGCACAGAGCAATATCAATGTTCTTATTGTCGGAAATATGACTCTGCGCATGGTCTGCGCAGAGATTTACAGATAGATGATTTTGTTTTGGTCGAAAAGCTTGGTTCAGGTGGAATGGGCGAGGTCTGGAAAGCAAAACAGTTGTCCATGAATCGCGTTGTCGCGTTAAAAGTACTTTCCGCGGAATTATCTCAAGACGAGGCTTTTGTTAAACGCTTTTTAGGCGAGGCGGTAATGACCGGGCGTTTACAGCATCCTAATATTATTACAGCCTATACAGCCGGCAAAGCGGGAGATTATTATTATTTGGCGACTTTGTATGTTGACGGTATTGAACTGCAGGACAAAATCAGAATAGACGGTATGCTGCCGGAACGCGAAGCGCTCAATATAGTGCGGGTAATGGCTTCAGCATTGTGTTATTCCTGGGAACAGCACCGCATGCTGCATTGTGATATCAAGCCGGGCAATATTATGATTGACCGATACCGAATACCCTATTTAATGGATATGGGAATTTCCAAAATTTTTTCGGAAAATGATCCTTTGCCTGACGGCACAGTGATTATCGGTTCGCCGCAATATATGAGTTCTGAACAATCCCACGGCAATATTCAGCTCGACCTGAGAACGGATATTTATTCACTGGGAGTAACGTTGTACGAAATGGTTACGGCAAGCCTGCCGTTTACTAACGAAACTGTGACAAAAGCGATTTTTCAAAAAAAAGAGAAAAAATTCCCCCTGCCGATAGCGCGCAACCCATATTTAACTGAAGGATGTTCTGCTCTTATCATGAAGATGATGTCTCATGACCGGGAGGACCGTCAAAGCGACTGGAATTATGTTCTCGCGGATATTGATGCTGTTCTAGCTGGAACCTATGCATCTAAACAGACAGTGAAAGTAAAAAAATGGGACTCGATAAAGGCTAAACGGAAAAATTTCAATATCAACGCGCCGATTTCTTTAGGCAGGAAAAGCAAATCGAAAGATATAGAGGAGTCTTCAAAAGGCACCCAAAAGATAAGCCGGGAAACTATTGAGAATCCTGAAGTTAATGAAACGCCAGCCCCTTACGAACCGCCGCCGATAATTTTTGACGGCAGCAAAGAACGGCACAGCGGCTTAAGGTTGTTAATTCTTTTGATAATCTTTGTACTCACAGCTATTGGCGCAATAGTATATTTTTCCCTGAAATATTTTAAATAATTACACTATCTTTTTTTCAATTAATACAAAAAGAATTTTGCGGTCTGATAGCTGCAGGCGTTCTCCCTTGCCGCCGAGAAAACCTTTTTGCTGTGCTCCCTGCACCTCAATAATT
>DAOWBJ010000131.1 GCA_030634125.1 Victivallales bacterium | reverse complement strand
TTTACTGCTTCAAACCACAGGTTTTACCTGTGGCTATTTAAATTTAATCCCTCGGGGATTACTAAAAAAAACTTGCGCAATTGACAAGATTTTTCTTTTATCCTGTTTTATCCTGTTTCTCCTGTCAAAATAACAAATTCCTATACAATTCAATTAGCTTGACTATTAGCCCGGCAAAACACTCTGAAAAAACTCGAACGCTCGCATCTTTTTAAAAAGCCTCACTTTTGCCTTTCGCTTTGCTCAGGCTCAGCCTGCGCATAGTCCGCCGCTGGACCACGGACCGGAGGTCAATCCGTTTTTTTTATAAAAGATTTGACACTACCAAAATATAATTCAATGTCTTTAAATGATATATTTTCAGTATCTCTGGGGGACAAAACCGGTTCTGTTACGGGCCATTGAACCTTGAGGTCAGGGTCATTCCACATAATGCCCCGTTCGTCCGCGGGAGACCAGTATTCGCTGCACTTGTACTGGAATTCCGCCCATTCGCTTAATACACAAAAACCATGAGCAAAACCCTTAGGCACAAACACCTGTTTTTTATTTTCGGCTGAAAGCAAAAAACTTTCCCACTGACCGAATGTCGGGGAATCTTTTCGAATATCCACGACGACATCCCAGACTTCGCCAATGCTTGCCCGGACGAGTTTATCCTGTCCCGGGTTTATCTGATAATGTAAACCGCGCAAAGTATTTTTAACAGAGCGGGAATGGTTATCCTGTACGAAATCCAATTCAACGCCGTGTTCACATAGTTTTTTGTAATTATAGCTTTCATAGAAAAAACCACGGCTGTCTTCAAATACTTTAGGCTCAATTATTAATATATCCTTAAGCTTTCCTGGTGTTATTTTCATATTTTTTCCTGTTATTAATGTTAATCCCGTGTTATTTTTATTAGTTCATCTTCTACTCTTTGCCGCCAGATTTCTAACTCTTCCTTGCTGGAAAGATTGCCTGGTATTTTTATCGAGTCGCCGATAACCAGCGTCAATCTGGAAAAAGGTTTAGGTATCTGAAATTTGTCCCAGCTTTTCAACTGCCAGTAACGCGAGGCGTTGATAATCAAGGGGACAATTCGAGTATTGGTAAGCGATGCCAGATGAATCGGTCCGCGATGCATGTGATATTTGGGGCCGCGTGGACCATCAGGAGTAAAGCATACATGCCAGCCCTCGTTAATGGCTTGTACAGCGCCGCGTTGAACATTGCTTGCTTTGCGGGAAGAAGACCCGCGTAGAGTCTGCAAACCGAATTGATGGACAATATCTGCTATATATTGTCCATCGCGTGAAGCGCTGATGACAGCCTTGGTTCGTTTCCTGGCCGCAGCGGGAAACAAGGCAGGCAAAAAGAGCAAACGATTATGCCAGATTACCACGACAAAATTTTCTTTCGATTCAATATAGTTGTTAGAATCTTCTATTTTTATCCTGTATAAGCAGTGAACCATACATTTCATGAGACGCACAAGGATAAAAAATATCCAGTTCGGCAACTTTTTTATACTTCTAAATTTTTTCTTTAATTTGCCCAACCCCTTAACCCTTTTTATAATATTTGCATAAGTTGTTAATAATGCATTTTGCGCAATCCGGTTTGCGGGCCGCGCAGGTTTCTCTACCGTGTAATATAAGCATATGTGACAAATTAGTCCAGTATTTATCTGGAATAAGTGCGTTTACTTCAGCTTCAATTTTCTCGGGATTGTCCGAGTTTGTTATTCCAAGCCGCTTAAGAACACGTTTTACATGTGTGTCAACGGGAAATCCCGGTATGTTAAAAGCAACCCCTAAAATAACATTGGCACTTTTTCTGCCGATCCCCGCAAGTTGCGTTAATTCCCGCATGGTTTGAGGTACTTTTCCGGCAGGATCATCGCGCAGGCTCTGCGCCGCGCTGATAATATTTTTAGCCTTATTGCGAAATAATCCGCCCGGGCGGATAAGATTTTCAACATCTTCCAGCGACGCGTCGGCTAAACTTTCAATATCCGGATATTTCTTAAAAAGCTCGTGAGTAATCAAATTAACCCGGATGTCGGTGCATTGCGCCGAAAGCTCCACCGCTACCAGTAATTGAAAAGGAGTTTCATAATTCAACGGACAGGGGCAAGTGCTGTACTTTGAAAACAATGTCTGGTTTATTTCAGCAAGTAAAGCCTGTTTTTTTCGCGAAATCCTCATAATTAAGCCTGGCTGTTCCTGACAAAATTTTCAAGTATAGTCAAACCGAATTTCTGACTTTTCTCAGGATGAAACTGCGTGCCGCAAACATTCTCCTGTCCGATAATGGCGGTGAATTCAGTAATATATTTACAACTGCCGATAGTACAGACCGGATCATCCACCGCGACATAGTAAGAGTGTACAAAATAAAAATAACTTTCATCAGGAACCCCCCGCATAATGGGGTGATTGTTTTGTATTTTTACATTATTCCAGCCCATGTGCGGAACTTTTTCGCCGACTTGAGGGAAACGCAGAACTTTTCCTTTAAACAATCCCAGTCCCTTAACTCCGGGAGCTTCTTCGCTGCTTTCAAGCATCATCTGCATACCGAGGCAGATGCCAAGTATATTTTTCCCGGCTTTAAGCGCTTTTTGCAGGGGTGCTTCAAAACCGCGCGAACGCAAATGTTCCATGCCGTCACCGAAATGTCCGACGCCGGGCAGGACTATCGAATCAAATTTTTCCAGTTCGTCGGCTTTATCCACCAGGCGAATATTTCCGCCAACCGCCTCAAGAGCTTTAGAAACACTCAGCAGATTGCCCATATTATAGTCAACTAACGCGATCATCACTATACCTTATGTTTATTTTTGCAAAATCTACTATACACTAATATAAAAGCGGCATCAAGCTGCAAGCGGCATAAAAAGCGGCAACAATTGAATGGCAGGCTTAAAGAGCATTGATATAACAGCTTTGTCATGGGAAATGAGTAAAAAAATAATCTTGCCGCTGTGCTGAAAATTAATTATTTTTGCAAAAAAAATGATTTAAAACTTGAAAGTTGTTGATTTTTGGATAGTTATAAAGGTCTGTATTTATAATCTCATTTAATAATTTAATGGAATTTGGTATATATGGCTGATAATCTGGTAATAGTGGAATCTCCGACTAAAGCTCGCACCATTGGTAAAATGTTGGGAAATGATTATACGATCATGGCTTCAGTCGGACATGTAAGAGATTTACCTACGCATTCGCTTGGCGTCGATCTTAAAGATAATTTTACTCCATTGTATGTTGAGAGTGAAAGAAGTAAAAAAGTAATCAAAGATTTGCGCGCGGCGGCGAAAAAAGCTAAAGCAGTTTTTCTCGCGCCCGACCCTGACCGCGAAGGAGAAGCCATAGCCTGGCATTTGCAGGAGCTCCTGAAAAAACAATACAAAGGGGAATTTAAACGAGTAACTTTTCACGAAATAACCAAGAGCGCAATCTCCAAAGCCTTTGAGCATTCGACGGTCGTAGATATGGATTTGGTTGACGCGCAGCAGGCTCGCCGGGTACTTGACCGCATGGTAGGTTATATGGTCAGTCCTTTGTTGTGGTCGCAGATTACCCGCGGTACGAGTGCAGGACGCGTGCAGACGGTTGCTTTGCGTCTAATAGTTGAGCGTGAACGCGAAATTACAGCTTTCAAACCCGAAGAATATTGGAATTTTTCATTGAAACTTGAAGTGGACGGACAGATTTTTGTCGCCAAGCTGTTCAAGATCAATGCTGATAAATTTAAAATAGATAATGAAAAAGACGCTTTAGCCTTGCTTGAAGCAGTCTGCAATGGCGATGGTTTCAAGATCGATAAAATCGAAACCAAAGACCGCCGCCGCAACGCGCCGCCGCCGTTTACCACCAGTACACTGCAGCAGGCGGGTAATAACCTGCTTCATTTTTCAGCCAGCAACACTATGCGTTTGGCCCAACAGTTGTATGAGGGTGTGGATACTGGAGCCGGAACCGCCGGTTTGATTACTTATATGCGTACAGATTCGGTTAATATCGCGCAGGAAGCCAGAAATGCCTGCCGGACGTTTATTGACGGTAACTACGGTAAAGAATATGTGCCGGTAAAACCAAATTTTTTCAAGAGTAAAAGTGGAGCGCAGGAAGCTCATGAAGCGATCCGTCCGACTGATATAAATAATACTCCTGAACGCATGAAAGCGTATTTGGATGATCATCAGTTAAAACTTTATACACTTATCTGGAAGCGTTTTGCCGCCAGTCAGATGTCCCGGGCTCTGCAACGGCAGACAGCTGTTGATGTCGCAACTCTTGGCGCAGATGGTAAAAACTATACTTTCCGCGCTAATGCCATGGTTACTGTGTTTCCCGGATTTATGCGTTTATTCGGCAACTCCAATACTGATGAGGAAAATCATGCAAAAGTTCTCGGGCAACTGCGTGAACAGCAAGTTTGCAAGTTGCTTGATTCACTCAAAGAGCAAAAATTCACCGAACCGCCTGCTCGTTATTCTGAAGCTTCTCTGATTAAAAAGCTTGAAGAATGCGGTATCGGCCGTCCTTCTACTTATGCTACTATTTTGAGAACGATTCAAACGCGTAACTATGTTGATAAAGATAAAGGTAAATTATCTCCAACTGAATTAGGCTTTCAAGTTACTGATTTCTTAATCAAGGTTATACCGAGTTTGTTTGAAATTGATTTTACATCAAGAATGGAAACCCGCCTTGACGAAGTCGAATCAGGTAAGCTGGTCTGGACCGAAATGCTCGCGAAATTCTATGAAAGTTTCGCTGTCTGGGTGAAAGAAGCAAAATGTTTCGGCGCGCCTGAACACGAAAAAGCCAGAGCGGTAATAGAACAACTTGAGACGATTAAAGACTGGGAAGCTCCGGCAAAAGTTGGACGCAGGACTTATGATGATTTGAAATTTTTTAATTCAGTAAAAGATAAATATGCTGAAACCCAGGTGCTCACCGCAAAACAATGGGGTGTGCTTTTACGGCTTGGAGCCAAATACCTTAAACAATTACCTGAATTCGTTGAAACAGCCGTTAAATACGATTTTGTCAGCGACTGGGAAGCTGCTTTAGCTAAACAGAACGAACTTTTGGAGAAGCAGGCGAATGCGCCGTCTGAACAGGAAGTCGCTAAATATAAAGACATGCTTGCCTATTTTGACAATGTAAAATGGGAAGAACCGGTGAAAGCCGGCAAGCGGACTTATGATGACAAAAAGTTTGTCGGTTCATTCGCCAGCCAGGTCGATAGAGGCAGAGTTCTTTCAGAGAAGCAATTGGCGGTACTTGGACGTTTCGCGGTAAAATATAGAGATCAAATCAGTGATTTTGCGGCACTTTGCGGATTAATTGGCATTGACCCTGAGAAACCTGAAGCTCAAATGAAAGACGGTAAACCGGTCGAACAAGACCCGGAAGTAACAAAACTCCTCGCTGATTTGGAAAAGATTACAAATTGGGCGGAGCCGGTCAAAAAGGGCAAACGCGTTTACGATGACAAAGAATTTATTGAATCGCTTCGCTCACAAGCTAAAAACGGTAAGATACTCAGTCCCCGTCAAGTCGCCGCTCTTAAGCGCACCGCCAAAAAATATTCAGACCAGATTTAATTAAATTGTATAGGAATTTGTTATTTTGACAGGATAAACAGGATAAACAGGATAAAAGAAAAATCTTGTCAATTGCGCAAGTTTTTTTTAGTAATCCCCGAGGGATTAAATTTAAATAGCCACAGGTAAAACCTGTGGTTTGAAGCAGTAAAATGCACCAACCCCGAACGGGGTTGA
>DAOWBJ010000118.1 GCA_030634125.1 Victivallales bacterium | reverse complement strand
GTCGCCGTCATCTGTCAATAGTTCTTTAAGCAATTTTATTGCGCCATTGACAAAAAAGTTTAAAATCCCCTCACCCTCTGATTTGATTAAAACATCATCGAAAAATGATATTTTCTTTTCAGGCTTTGGGCATTCATAATCAACTATTAATAGTCGTCTTCGCCAAGCCCCGGCATCGGTATCAAGGCGAACATGCAAGCGTGTATTTGTTGAAATGATAATATTAAAATTTCCTTGAATAGTTGCGCGGTTATTTAAGCCCTTAGCCTCTGCCGTCAAGCTATCATTTCCGACTAGACTTTTAATTACGCTTGCCCCGGTTGCATTAAGGAATTTGCCCGGCACGTCTGCGCCAGTTAATAAAGTTTTACCTATAAAGTTAAAAACTTCAAAGCGGTCGCGCAGGTGTTGAGTTCTTAACTCTGCAATATTCCGCTTACCTATAACTTTAGTTATGACGTTTACAAGTGTTCCTTTGCCTCCGCCTGCTGTGCCTCGTAGTATTAAAAGTTTTTGCGCCGGATTGCTTCCCAAAAGGCACTGACCCCCGTATTTTTGTATAAGCTCAATATCATCATCGGGCAAGGCTGGTCTCAATAGTTCATTAATAAGACGGGAACATTCAGCATCGGGATTATAAGCAATCTCGGAGCGGTTACGACTATAATAATCAGGCGCAAAGGGTTTTAAGTTCACGCCGTCAGGGCTTATCTCAAGTATGCCATTTTTAACGTGAATAAAGTCGCCCTTGTGTTCAAATATGCCTGTTTTATTAGCAATGCCTTTTAGGTATTCAAGGCAATTTTTGATAAGGTTTGCTGTACTTTTGCCCCATAGTTCACGCGGTAACTTTTTAGTAATAAACTGGCTCAATGCTTCTCGGATTAAATCCTCATTTTTAAGCATCCATAAGCCCGTTTTAGTATCATAGCCATAGAACTGGCGCAATTCGCTATCATAAGCCAATAATTTTTTTTCTGCATCTGCAAAAAAACAACCAGCGATTGCTCTCTGATTAAATTCTACTGATAGCTTTCCGCTCTCACTCTCTCGGACTATTACGGGCATCCCGTATCGTTCTTCCGCCTCTGTTTCCGGTTCGTAAGGATTAAGGCTTTCAAGCGTCAAGGGTTCGGGCTTGCTTTGGAGCGCATCCGGTGATAAATGATTATCAGAGTTAATGCAATAGGTATGTACTTCATGCCCTGCGTTAAGGTCATTTAAACCTTGAGCCTTTAAGTATTGTATCCAGTCGGTAAAATCCGCTTTGTCTTTATCTATTGGCGGTTTAATAATCTTTATACCTTTAGCAATAGATTTCAACGCTTGATAGACTTTTAAAGCTCCCTGCATCCCTGCCGTGTCGTTATCGGGGAATATAAATATTTTCTTGCCTGATAGTGTATTAAGGTCGCTCCGGGTAATTTTACCAGCTCCGGCATTGTTGCAAGTCGCTGGAATACCTAAGCTTTTAGCCGTATTTACGTCCTTTTCCCCTTCAAGATAAAATACCGTTTTTTGCTCTTTGATATTCGCCAAATTATAGAGCGGTAAACTTTGCAATTCTTTAAGATTATTTATCCAGTTGTTAGCGTTTTTGTTATCGGGTGTAATTCCCTGTTTTGGTCGCCTCTGAATAAAAGTTTTTTTGCCGTTTTGTTCAATCCTTAAAACTTGAAAAACAAGCTCACTATCTTTATTTAAATAATTATAATGGGTGTATTTTTTCTCTACTTTAGGCGGTTTATATCCTGCCTGTTGCGCCAAATAGAAAAGCGTTTTCTCTGTAATGCTTCCGTTTAGTTTTATGCCGTTCCAAGTAGCTTTACAATTACTTGCGTCATATTTTTGTTGTGATTGTTTACTCCAATTATCAAAAGTCTCAAATACTCCACCGCCTGACTTATAAGCAGTTGCTATTTTAAACCATTCGTCGCGGTTGCAATCTGGAGACAAGGCGTAAAGAGCGTCATTAGCTATATTGCATCTCATCGCTATTACTCTCCGGTAAGCTTTATGCCGTTATGCAACAAATTTATGACTTCGTCGCGGTCAAAGCGTATTTTTCGTTGTGAGTAGTAAATAGGATTAAGTAAACCGCGTTGCTGGTGCCGTCGCAATGTTACCCGGCAACAGCCTAAAATTTTTGCGGCTTCTTTCGGCAAGATTAAATCTCGGCGTTTGTTTTCAATCCGGCAAGCTTTGAGAATTGTTTGCGCTTGTGTTTCCTGTACTTCAGGGTCAACCTGTAGCAAGGTCTGAATTGTGGTTAGTGTTGTGTTTTTCATATTGCTGTATCCTATAGTTTGTTAATCTTTTCTTATATACTTTTTTAATCGCGATTATAGGATACAATATAACAAACAACAATACATAAATCAAGAGCTAAGGTGTTAATGGTGAGTAAGTTGCGACCGCTGTTTACTTTAATTATAAGATTTTTATTTTTTTATCCTAAGATACTTGCTGTTATGCCATTATGATTATTTTTTACAAGTGAACAATTGATCGATATTTACTTTTTTATTACTTTTTTCTGTTTTTTATAAAAAACTTGCTTTATGGACTCCAAAGCGTTGCGTTTGCACTTATCTTTATATTTTCCACGTCGTGAGCCTTTATAGGTATTTTCATATTCATCTTTATGTTTTTCATAATATATTTCAAACGCCTTTGTGTTTGCGCAGTCTTCATTTTCGATTATCTGTTTTATTGCTTCATAAATATCTTTTTTGCCCTCTTTTTGTTTTTTTAAATTATTCAAACTTGATACTTTTTCTGCAATCATATCCCCTGTAGCTAGTTTAAATAATTGCTCAAAACTTTGTGCAAATTTCATAAAGGTTAATAACGTATTAAATGAAATAGGTGTATTATTATCTCTTATATATTCTATTTGTTTTTTACGAGAAAAACAGGAATCAATAAAAAGTAAACTTGACGTTATAACATTGTGGCTATCGCATGTCGCTTTATCGTTATTGCGTTCATAGTTTGATAGACTTTCAGAAAGCAACTTCCACAAAACAAAAGCTTCCTTGTGTCCATTGACATAAACCTTGTCAAAGTGATTATATCTTTCTTCTAATACCAGTTTCCAGATATCCTCCTGTTGTAAGCATAAAGGTAAATTTTCCTTGAGTAATATTATGGTTCTGCAATGTGCTTTTTCAATAAAATCTAAAATATCTTTTTCCGTAATTTCCTCAATAACAATTGGAGTTTGAATTGGTTTACTTTGCTGCGGTTTTTCATCCTGAAACAATGCTCCATTTTCTATTATTTCTTTTTTGGTTAGTGCTGTATAATCTTTAGATGCAATCCAAATTGTTTCTCCAACTTTACCTGCTGTATAACCTCTTGTTTTTTTCTTATCCATTCTTTAATACTCCTGTAATGTGTTTATAATTCTTTCTATTTTCTCAAGCGACAAAGTATCCGCCAATTGTTTTAATCGCTCTCTCTGTGGCTCCAGTGGCACTTCCTGCGCTTCAGTTGTGATGCAGTCTAAAACTTTAGCCACTTCGACGGCTTTATCTTCTGATATATGGGTGTAATGAGCGGTCATTGCCGGACTTCCATGTCCTACATTCCCTTGAATGACTGTTACAGATGTACCACGTTCGGCGTGAAGAGATACGTATGTATGACGCAAGGAATGAAAACCAACTTCCACAATTGCGCGTTTTTCTGTACCTGCTCCGGTTCCCTCTTTGTGACACTGTATTCCGCAAGCTTCAAAATGCCTTTGAATTTCTTTTTCTATATTGCCGTGATTTTTATCTCTAGTATATCGTTCAGCCATTCCGGGCATAACATAGCCTGTTTTGTCTTCAAGTTTGTTCAGTGCGTTTAAAAGCATTTGAGGTATGCCAACAACAACGGGTTTTTGCTTACGTCGTGCAGTCTTGTTAGGTATTCGCCTGACCAATCCCCTTATTAAATCTACCTCGCTCCATTGCAAAGTAGCACAATCGCCAAGCCTTAAGCCAGTCACTCCTCCAATTAAAAGCAATAAAGCAAGTTCGCCAGTCGCGTCATCAATAACTGTTATGAGTTCCTGCAAAGTTAATTCCCGGCGTGATTGCGTATTTTGTTCTCGGCGTTGTATATTTTCAAATGGGTTTTTATCTGCTCTTATTTCGGTGGCAAACTCTCTGAAAATCCGTTTTAAAAATCCTATGTGCTTATTAAAAGTATTTCCGCTTTTTCCTGCCTGAATTATGTTTGTTGCGTATTCTGTGGCAATATCCGAGATAACGTCGCGCATATATACAAGCTCTGAATAATTATTATTTATCCAGCTTTCAAAAATTGAAAAATACATTTTATAGCCTTGCAACGTCCGCGCGGAACATGGTTTACGTTCTAAGGAATTTTCATAAGCATGCCAAGCGTTAATTATTTTTAATGGTGGGTTTGCTGTATCGTGAGCTTTGTCGTATTCCTGCTGTGCTTCGCCTATGTCAGCTTTAAGTTTTTTTAAGACTTCTATTTTATCGCCGGAAAGAAATGGCGAACGTATCTTTAATTGTGCGACTTTCGCTTCTTTTAATGTTCGTATTGGCTCTTCGTCTTGATCAGTCAACTTTTGTCGAATACGTTTTTTGCTGTCTTTGTTTTTAATGGTATGTTCCAGCCAAAAAATTCCAGGAACTTTGGAAGTGGCTTTTTGTTCTTTCCCTGATTTATCACGCTTATATAGCCGTCCTAATCCACGTTGACTTCTTTTGGGTTTGCTTTTCATTGTTTAACTATCCATGTTTGCAATATTTACTACCTTTTCTTAAAAGTACACTACAAACAGAGAATAATCAACTTAATACCACAAAAAAAGCACAATTTATTATATTTTGTGCTTAAATAGGCGGTCTTGAAAACCGCCGTGGTGCAAGCCACCGTGGGTTCGAATCCCACTCCCTCCGCCATTTTAGCCTCAAAAACGCCAAAAGGGTACCATTTAGTACCGTTTGCGACTTTTAAATGCTTCAAAATCATCTATATTAGCTATATCAGATATTTTTAACTATGAGGTATTATTATGGCAGGCAAAGTCGTCAAACTTGAAATCGGAACAGTTTATCAGAAAACCGCAAATGGTTGTTATTACTTCAGGTATCAGATTAATGGTCAGCGTAAGGCAGTTAGTTTA
Source organism: Victivallales bacterium (assembly GCA_030634125.1). GTDB lineage: Bacteria > Verrucomicrobiota > Lentisphaeria > Victivallales > Victivallaceae > JAHOYW01. The sequence goes on along the minus strand of DAOWBJ010000118.1, from coordinate 906 downwards.
CAGACCAAAAACCAGAAAGAGGCAATCAAAAAAGCTAAGGATATGATTCCTATAGTAAAGGCTACCACTAACGAAAGCCTGGGAAGTTTATTCGCAACATCCTGAACGAGCCACGCCAGCTACAGTCAGTGAGCAAGGAGCCTACCGAGCTACTTGGAATGAATTTATTGAATTTGCCGGTCCAACATTAGAAATAAATGATATTACGCCTGAAATTGCCGATAGCTTTGCTCAGCAACTCCGTGGCAACGACCTTGCCGTTGATACTCATAATCGAAAAATTAGAAGACTAAAGAAATTTTTTGAGGTACTTTCTGATTATCGTTCTGATAATAATCCATTTCTTGCAAAATCGCTACGCCGGAAAGAACGCGAGGAGCAGGAACACCTTGTTCGACGGATATCATTTTCTCGTGAACAGGAAGTTAAATTATTAGAAGCTCTTGAAGATGACAGTCGCATGGTCAAAAACAAGCCTGAGATTAAAGTAATATATCATTTGGGTATGTTTACCGGACAGAGATTGAAGGATTGTGTTCTGCTACGCTGGGACATGGTGGATTTAAATAGAAAAAGAATCTGGGTAAAACAATTTAAAACCGGCAAAGAAGTTACTATTCCTATGGCTCCTAAATTGTTTGAGGTTTTGACAGAAGCAAAAGAATGGAAAGTTGATCAATACGTTTGTCCGAATGTCGCTAAACGCTACAATATTCTTAATTCAGAAGGCAAAAACGTCGGCAATAATATGGTAAATATTGATGTACTAAGAATTATTAAATGGATTGGTTTAGAACCATCAGTTAAAGTTCCTGCCCGCAAAAAGAAAGTTACGGTATATGGGTTTCATTCATTACGTCATAGCTTTGCATCGCATTGTGCAGAAGCTGGAGTTCCTAAAGCGGT
>DAOWBJ010000236.1 GCA_030634125.1 Victivallales bacterium | reverse complement strand
TCTGCTTCGTTCAAAGGATATTCAAGCAAAGCGTTTGCTGGGAATTGCTGAATTCTATAAAAGAATGGGACGCACGGCTCCGGCGGAACGCTATTTAAACGATATTCTGGTAAAATATCCTGATTCAAAATCCGCCGAGAAATCCGAGGAAATACTTTCCCAAATAGACAAATCATATATTCCCGAAGGATTCCGTCCGGAATTGAAAAGCCGTTATCAGAAATATGATGTTATTCCGATTCCAAGTCAGACTTCCAGAATTATCGTAGTGCCCGAAAATAGTAACGGCAAATATCTTTTCCCTATCAGAGATTTAGGAATAAAAAAACGAGACAGCAAAAATGGAAACGAAGATGAATAAAGCAAAATTAAGATTTTTAATACTTTTTATTGGATCAGCACTATTTTTACTGCTTAATGGATGCGGTTATCATTTCGGACATTTAATGCATCCCCAGGTGAAATCTATTGCCGTCGCGCCGGTCAAAAACGAGACTTTAGCATATAATGTTCCTGCCGTGCTTAGAAATAGACTGACAGAAGCTTTTATGCGGGACGGAGCGCTTAGAGTTAAATCATTGCGCGAAGCTGATTGTATTCTTTACGCACGGGTTACCGAGATCACTTACCGTGAAACGACACCCGCGAGTTTTGATGATGAGATCACTTACCGTCCAATGGAATGGCGCATTGAGATGACTGTTGAATTTACTGTAATTATCCCGGGCAACAAAGAACCCTTGATTAAGCTGCAAAAAATTTCCGCGGATGCGATTTTCCAGGTTCAAGCCGATTATTTTGTCAACCGTGAACGCGGTATTGAACAGTGTTCATGGCATTTGGCGCGTCTGCTTGCGCAGCAGGTTACCGAAGCCTGGTAATTAATTATTTATGCATGAGTAGATTTTAGGAATAAGGTATTTCAGTACCGAAGCGGTCGGAATAGCAAAAATCATTCCGGTTATACCCGCGAAGATTCCACCTAATAATACCACGATGATCGTTTCCAAAGTAGTTAATCCTAATGATTCACCGATAATTGCCGGATACAGGAACAGTTGTTCGATAATTCCATTCCAGACGGCGTAAGTGCAAAGGATCAAAAGTAACTGCATCATAGTAACGTCATTGCCGACAGCGAGCGTTACCAGCACAGTCAATATCGCGCTGGCAATAGGTCCGATGTAAGGCAGAAGTATTCCGCAAGCGGCAATTAGACCCAAAACTAAAGCATAAGGAACACCAAGTAAGTAAAACGCAGTCGTGTAAACGATAGCGTCAAAGGACATTAAAGTTAAATATCCCTTAAGCCATGTTTTCAGTCTGTTGATTACTTGTGAAATAATTTCCCGCGCCTGCGAAATGGTATTTTCAGTAGCACCCGGGAGCCATTTGTTGTTGAACACAGTTCGTACAATGTATTCGCTCTGCATCTTTTTTTGATTTTTATTATCTTGAATAAATTCCGCCATTTTTGACAGAAAAAGCGAAAAGAAGAAGATTGCCAGCAAAGCATTCAAGAGAAAACTGACAAAAGATGATAATATTCCAGTGGCAAAGGAAAATACGCCGCCTGATTTTTTCAATGCCGTGGTAAATAATTCTTTTTGCGTTTTGGGGTCATTCAATACCTTTGCGGTTTGTTCAACACACCAGTTTATTATAGGCATACTTTGCAGTTTTGGTTTAAATTTTTCCAGATTCCCTATTACTTTTTTGAAGTAGGAGGATTTTGCCGGTTTTTCGTTTTTATCTTCTTCAGTATTTTCAGCTCCTGCTTTTTCTTCATTATCGGTAATTTTTTTATCCGGATTAATAAGCTGTTCTGTAGTGATATTTTTCTTTAACCATGATTTAACTGACGAACCGACCCCCACCAGATAATTGGCGGATACACTAAAAAATATAGTTACCACAAAAACCATTATAAGTACAAAAGAGCCAACTGTCAGGGTGGATGCCTTGGCTATTAATGCCTGGCGTTTGCGGCGGGCAATTTCTTCATTGGTGTAATCCGGTTGTGTTTTATTGTGCCGCATTGAGGCGGATATAGCTCTGAAAGGTTTGCCGAAACAAGTGAAAAATTTAAAAATCTTTGAGAACACACCGTTGCCTTCCAGCTTGCGTTCATAAAATTTTTCCAAAGGTAGAAATACATAAGCGAGTATCAAACCGAATAATACGGATTTGAGCAGGGTTGCTGTCAGAATAAATACACCGATAACGATTAGCGCGACAATAATTCCGGCACTTGATTTGAGCAGACGGCTTTTAGCTTTATAATTTTGTTCAATCTCTGCTTCAAGTTCTTCTAAAGTTTCTTCAGAGATATTAAGACGGGCGGCGACATTGGCGACAATTTTTTTCTGCTTGCTGCTGTAGTCTTCATCTGCCAGACCGAGCGAAATGAGGGATTGCAAAAGATTTGTTTTCTGTTCTTCGCTAAAATTACTAAGTGCTTGACAGGCTGTTTCTATATCAATTTTCCGGGGGCTTTTCAGTTCAGCCGCCAGTTGTGATATTTGATGTTGTGTGTAATTGCGTTCGAGAATTTTTTCGAAATATTCAATTTCCCGCTCTTCAGCGGGACCATCTGCCCAGAGTATAGCTTTGAGCAGGGAAATTATCGCGTTACTGGTTTCATCGCCTGCCTGATGATTGTGAAGTAAATTAACAATAGAAGCAAAAGCTTTCCCCGCGGGTTTATCAAAAAGCGATTTAAACCAGTTGTGTTTCTTCTGCAAATATTTTTTCATTTTTCACCTGTCGTAATTAATTAACTGTAACTTTGCGACTCCCGGGGACAACTTTTCCACAAACAGCGGCATCGAAACCAGCGTCAGCGCAAATTTTTATCGCTACATCAGCTTGTTCAGCGGGAACAAACCATACCATTCCGATTCCCATATTGAAAACCCGGTATGCTTCAACCGGATCGATTTCGCCTTTTTCGACGATTAATTTAAAAATCGGCAGAACCGGCAAAGCGTTTTTATCAAAAATCACATCAACATTTTCCGGCAGAATGCGCGGGACGTTGTCATAAAGTCCGCCGCCGGTAATGTGCGCCATTCCGTCAAGATCAATATTTTCAGAGTCGAGGGCTTGTTTAATCGCCGGCCAATAACAGGTGTGCGGCTTCAAAAGAGCTTCGCCCACACTTTCGCCACCGAGTTCTTCGGGAGTGCTGTGGACAGTATATCCGCATTTTTCAAAAAGAACTTTACGCGCCAGACTGAAACCGTTTGTGTGCAGGCCGCTTGAAGCCAGACCTATCGCCGTGTAACCGGCTTTGATTTTCTCGCCGGTGATCAATTTATCTTTGTCAACCATGCCGGAAATAACTCCGACCAGGTCAAAATCATTTCCATACATGCCTGGCATTTCAGCGGTTTCACCGCCGAGCACAGCGCAACCTGCTGTTTTACAGGCATCCGCGATACCTTCAAGAACCTGTTCGTAAAGGGGGCTGCGAAGTTTGCCTATGCCGATATAATCCATGAAAAATATTGGCTCCGCGCCTTGAACCGCGATGTCGTCAATACAGTGATTAACGATGTCGTGTCCGACCGTATCGTATTTTTCCATCATCATAGCGACCATTAATTTGGTGCCGACGCCGTCAATACTGGATACCAGAATGGGATTTTTGTATTTTTTCAGATCGATTTGAAACATTCCGCCAAAACCGCCGATAGGGGCGAGCATTTCCGGGCGGCGTGTGCCGGAAATCTTATTTTTCACGCTTTTCAGCAGATTTTGCGCAAGGTCAATATCCACGCCGGCTT
>DAOWBJ010000024.1 GCA_030634125.1 Victivallales bacterium | reverse complement strand
TTTGAGGTTGATTCTAAAAAAATTCATAAAGAATGGCTATTTGAAGACAATAAACATATTTTCCTGAGAGAGCTTCAAAATATTGAAATAAATTCCAATGACAAAGATGCTAAAGATGTTGTTACGAAAACGAAAGAAAACACACTATTTCTTTCAGCTTGTGCACAATGGAATGTTGCGTTCGCTAAAAACATAATAGATAACTTCTTTAGCAAAATTAATGTAGTGTCTGGAATATTTGATAAACGATATATATCTGCAACCCATGGATTCATAAATGAATCAGAAGAAAACAAACAAAAAATAATTGATTTATTAAAAAACTCAGATACAGGTATTACTAACTTTGAAATTGAAGAAACAAATATAGAAGATTTAAATTTACCGAAAGAAACGCTTTCAAAAATAACTAATAAATCTGACCATAAAAAAATAATAAACTTCAATATGAAACATGGAACTTTGGGAGAATTACCTTTAAATAAAGAGTCAGAGGGAACAAAAAAATTATTCAATCTATCTGGCTCATTTTTTGATGCCGTGCAAAAAGATGATATATTGATTATAGATGAATTTGATGCACGTTTACACCCTCTTCTTGCAATAAATCTAGTTAAGCTTTTTTATAAGCTCTCAAAAAACGCACAATTGATTATTACTTCTCATGACACTAATCTTCTCTCAAATAAGATATTTAGAAGAGATCAAGTATGGTTTACTGAAAAAAATAATTCTCAGGAAACAGATTTATACTCTCTTGCAGAATACAAGATAAGAAATGATGAAAAATATGAGAAAAATTATCTTAATGGAAAATATGGAGCTATCCCGTTTTTGGGTGCATTCGATTTTACCGAAGAGGATTAGATTATGCCTATTTCCGCAAGTAAGTTTATAGATCAAGCTAAACCTAGAATATTTGATAAAATCCCTGAACGTAAGTATTTCTTAATTTATACAAATGGTAAAGTTACAGAAAAAAACTATTTTGAAAGATTCGAGAACTATCTCCCTAAGGGAATGATAGAATTAGATGTAAGACACATTAACAGTAACCCTAAAAGATTATATAGAAAATCATTACGACATGCATCAATAAGCGGTATTCCGTATGATGAAATCTGGATAATTTTTGATAAAGATGATTTTGATTGCTTTGAAGACGCTGTTGCAATTTGTGAATCAGAAAAAAACAGCTATGCTGGTTTTAGTAATGAATGTTTCGAATTGTGGTTAATTTTGCATTTTGAAGAAATTAAATCAGGCATGAACAGAAAAAAACTTTCAAGTAAAGTAAAACACTTTGTCAATAAAAATTCATCTAAAACATATTCAGAAAGAGACTTAAAAAGAAATATATATATTTCTGATGTACTCGACATGATTGAAGATAATGGAAGCCGAAAAGATGCAATAATTAGAGCCAAAGAATTGCAGGGCGACTTATCTGACAAAGAACATTGCCTTAACAATCCATCTACATCAATATATAAACTTGTTGAAAAACTCGAAAAATATATTAGCAGTTAAATATTTAGCTTATATCGAACGGGGTCTCCTGCATGGCGAGCTCTTTTACTGTAGCAGGGATGTCAGTGAACATTTTGATTTCGTCAAAAAGACATTTGGTTACTAAATCGAGTTCAAAATCCGCGGAAAAACCGTTTTCAATGAAAAACCTTGCCAGGCGCACATAGTTATCTCGAAAAATATCTGCCATTCCGGGAAGAAAACCATCCTTATAAGTATCACTTTCCGGCTTAAAAAGAATCGTGAGCAGTGCATTGGAGTTTATGAATCCGAGCAGTATACATTTCCCGCTTTCTGGAAGTTCGATGTCGTAATGATGAGTTCTTTCTCCATTGATAAAATATGGCAAAATACCAATGCAAAGGCAGTTGCCGTTGATTGATGAATTAAAAAGAAACCCGCTTTTCTGGATAAGTATGTCCCGGTCTGACATTGCCGTCATTATAGATTTCAGCTCACCGGGATTCTTTTCCTCTTTATTCAGAAGAATACTGGTTATTCCACTTGGAGTAATATTATTATTTTTCATAATTTAATATAATATGCAATACTATAAAAAACAAGCAGCAAACTCGGCGAAAGACTTTGCGTCCAGATCATAGGCCAGACCTTTCGGGTCTCCGAAACCGTAGCTTGCCCAGCAGCATTTCATGCCCGCGCGGGCTCCTGATTCGAGATCAGTATAATGATCGCCGACCATCCAGCTTTTTTCTACATCGGCATTCCATTTTTTGGCGAAATACAGCAAAGCGTCAGGTTCGGGTTTTAATGGATGACCACACCCACCCCCCATGATTTCATCAAAATATTCGGCAATGCCAAGCTCTTTTAATACAATTTTTGCCGCGGCATCCGGTTTGTTGGTTATCACGGCGAGTTTTCTACCCGTCGCGACCAGTTTTTGCAGACCTTCCAAAACACCCGGGTAAAGTTTAGTTTCATCCGTTAAATGTGCGTAGTAATGTTTTTTCATTATCGGTAAAGCATCTTCGATATTGATATTTTCAGGTAAGGAACGCTCAATAAGTTTGCGTGCGCCGTTGCCGATATAACTACAGACCGTTTCCAAAGATAAAGGCGGCAGATTATAAAATTCACGAGTCAGATTAACAGCAGTCGTTAAATCCTGACGGGAATCAATCAAAGTTCCATCGAGGTCAAAAATAATTACTTGCGGCATGAAGAGCCCCTTAGTATAATGTTATCAGTAAAACTCGAACGTTCATTGTTTTCTAAAAATTCGCTATGCTTATTTTTAGAAAACCTCACTTTTCGAGAGCGGTATTTTCATTTGCGCGGCAAGCCGCTTACATTTCGTCCGTTGGAGACGGACGACCAGCGCATTCCGCCGCTGGACCACGGAGCCGTTACATCCGGCTTTTTTTATTTTGTAAAATTAACAAACGGTACTTTAGAAATAACAGGTAAACGCGCAAAAGCATCAACATCCAAAGGCGTAAATTCACCTTTCGCAAAATAATAATGCGCTAAGCCGCCAACCATCGCGGCGTTATCGGTACAATATTTCCGCTCCGCTAAACGCAAATTCGCGGTATTCGGCAAAGCCTCCGGCAGACGTTCACGTAAAACTGAATTACAGGCAACTCCACCACACAAAACCACTGTGCGGACATTATATTCTTTCGCCGCCATAGCGGTTTTTCTGCATAATACATCAACGATTGCTTCCTGATATGAAGCCGCGGTATCGTACAAAACCTGTCCTTCAAGCTTGCCGTCAGCTTCTTCCAGTCTGCGAATATGATATAACAAAGCGGTTTTGACTCCGCTGAAACTGAAATTTAATTTGTGTTGAGCCGCCACCGCCTTGCCGCTGCCTCCAGTCAAAGGACGCGGAAAATGGTATTTTAACGGATCACCGGATTCGGCGGTTTTTTGAATAACCGGTCCGCCGGGATAGCCTAAATCAAGCATTTTCGCGGCTTTGTCCAGAGCTTCGCCGGCTGCATCGTCAATAGTTGTACCAACCAGCCTGGCCTGCCCTTCCGCGTCGATTAACAAAAGTGCGGTGTGTCCGCCGGAAACTACCAAAGCCAAAATCGGGTATGTTTCTTTTTTTTGCAAATCCGCCGCGCCACCGTCAAGGAATGAAGCATAAATATGCGCGATAAAATGATTTATCCCGATAAAGGGCAGATTATGACCAATGGCTATGCCTTTCGCGAGATTCAAACCGACCAGCAAAGCAGGCATCAATCCGGGACCATTGGTTACAGCTACCGCATCGAGGTCAGCAAATGTGACTCCGGCGTTTTTAAGTGCGGTTTCGAGTACGGGACGCGCGGCGACCAAATGTTCGCGCGCCGCCAGTTCAGGCACGACTCCGCCGTGCGCCGCATGACGGGCGATTTGCGAGGCTACACAGTCGCCTAAAACTTGCGAACCATCTTTTACTACCGCCGCGGCGGTTTCATCGCAACTGCTTTCTATTCCTAAAATCAAACTCATTTTTATATCCTGAATATATTAATTTAAACAACACAAATATAATCAATTTAACTAAAAAAACAAGATTAATTGAGAAATGCTATTGTTTTTTCATGTTTGCGAGGGCATAATACTTAAAGAGTAACTAATCAAATGGAGGCATTTTTATGTTACAGGAAAACAATGTTTTTTCTAAGTTCGCCCAGCACACTGTTTGGGATTTTATTATTTCCCGGGGTATCATCGCTTTAATAATCGGTATTCTTTTCATAACCATGCCGGAAATTACCATCAATATAATTTTTATTCTAGTAGGAATTTTTCTATTACTCAACGGTTTAACCGCACTGATTAAAGCTATGAAATTAAATAGTAACAAAAAGCTGCTTTTGATATATGGTTTGATTTGCCTGACCGCCGGACTGATAATTTTAATAAAGCCGGAAATTATGGAAAAACTTTTTGTTATAGTATTTGCTTTATTATTTTTTGTTTCGGGCGGAAATCAATTAGTTGCCGCCATAAAAACTAAATCCACCCCCAGCTCTGCCCGCATACTAGCTGCTTTGACAGGGATTCTTTCGCTGGCAGTGGGATTGGCTCTATTATTGCGCCCGGATATTGGTATACGCGTCATCGTTATGTTAATCGGAATATACTTTCTGGCTTTCGGTGTTTTAGCGATAGCAACAGGCTCAGTGATCCGCAAAGCCGGCAAAAAAGTGAAGCCAATGTAAATTATTTCAAGCGCAGTTCACCATTGACAAAGACCTTCGTCGGCTTGAAGTCATCTGACAGGAAAACTATATCCGCGAAATAACCCGGTTCGATTTTGCCGTGTTTATCCAACCCAAGCGATTGAGCTTGATTCCATGAAGTGGTCTTGATTAATTCAGATAAAGGTTTCCCGGTGATTTTGGCTATGGTTTTCAAAGCTGTACAGATTTCCAATGTACTGCCCGCCAAAGCCCCGTTTGATTTCAAACGCGCGGCTCCGTTAGAAACTATTACCGGCAAACCGCCGATGGAATATTCGCCGTCAGCCATACCGGCGGCACACATAGCATCAGTAATCAGTTGGATTTTTTCAGTATCTTTAAGGTCAAAAATCAATTCAATCATATCAGGACAAATATGCAGAGTATCACAGATTAATTCAATGAAAACTTCCTTATCCAACAGCCCTGCGCCGACCAAACCAATATCACGATGATGCAGACCGGTCATTTGATTGCAAAAATGACTTAAGTTTTTTAAACCGTGCCTGGCGGCTTCCTTGAATTCAGAATATTTTGCCGCGCTGTGAACAGCGGAGGGAGTTATACTTTCAGCGATAAGTTGTGCCGCGAATTCTGCGCCGCCCTCAACTTCGGGAGCATATGACACTTTACGCACCGGGAAAATCTTAGCGAGACGTTTGACTTCCTCAATGTCCGGCAAACGCACATAATCAGGATTTTGCGCGCCAAGACAAGCAGGATTAATAAAAGGTCCTTCAAGATGGACTCCAGGAATTTTACAGCCTTTTTTACCGGACTTGACATAAGCCGCAGCGGTTTCCATAGATGCCGCTAATAATTCTTCATTCAAAGTCAGGGTAGTCGGCAGTAAGGTGGTTACACCTTCTTTGAGTTTATCAATAGCGATAGTATCCATTGCTTCCTGCGTCGCGTCGGTAAAATCAAAACCTGAACGACCATGGCAATGAACATCAATAAAGCCCGGAACAACCATTTGACCTTCAGCGTCAATGATTTCATCTGCTTCCGGCAAAACGGAAGCGTCAGGATAAAGTTCTTTAATTTTATCATCTTCGATAAGAACTGCGATGTTTTCGACATCATAGTCAGGTGAAATTACATGACAGTTTATCAGCAGAATACTCATAATTGTTTTCCTATATTAAAAGTTTCAATCCTCTCGACCGTTCGCATCTTTTTAAAATTTGCTTCGCTCTTTTTAAAAAGCCTCGCTTTTCGAGAGATGCATTGGTCTAATGCGCGGCAAAATGCCGCTTATATTTCGCTCATTGGAGATGGACGACCAACGCTACCCGCTGTTGGATCACGGACCGCGGTCAAGCGGTTTTTATTTTTTTTACTAAAAGTCTGGCAGAATTACCAGCAGTTAGTAATTTCCCGGTAGACTCAGGTATTGTCATTTCTCCGCTCGATGTTTCGCCTTTGCCGAAAACATCTACGAGCATGCGTTCCAGCACCATAGGTGAATATCCCGGCGAATGACAGCTTAAAACAATGAAAAAATCTCGAGAATCATCTTTTAATTCCCGGCATGACTTCAACAACTCAACAAGATGCTGTTCGATTTTCCAGACTTGTCCTTTGGAGCCTCGCCCGAAAGTCGGCGGGTCAAGTGCTATTCCATTATATTTATTGCCGCGTCGAACTTCACGCGCGATAAATTTCTGCACATCATCGGCAATCCAGCGGACAGAGTCGGGAACTTTGTCGTTGATGTTCTGGTTTTCGCGTCCCCATTCGTTCATACCGCGCGCAGCGTCAAGATGCGTAACTTTGGCTCCGGCTTCCGCCATCGCCATTGAGCCGACCCCTGAATAAGCAAAAAGATTTAAAGTCGATACTTCGCCTTTGATCTGCGGGATGATCTCGCGAAACCAATCCCAGTTGCTGTGTTGTTCGGCGAAAAATCCTAAATGTCCGAAATTAGTTGCTTTGACCTTAAGTTTAAAGCCGCCCCATTCGGCGATCCATGATTCGGGCAGTTTCTGCCGCCAGTCCCACGAACCTCCGCCGCTCGCGTCGCGGGTAAAAGTTCCAACAGCTTCGTTCCATTCGGATTGCGGCAAAGTCGGTTCCCAAAAAGCATTGAGAGCTGGTCTGATTAAGCGGTATTTGCCGATTTGTTCAAGTTTTCGGCGGTTTCCGGTATCAAGAAGTTGATATTTCATAAAATTTATAAAACCTTAGGCTTTTTCATTTATAAGATCGAAGACTATTTTGCCCTTGCATACTGTCATTACAGGGCGGTTTGTGCCGCATTCGAAAAAGGCGATGTCAGCACGTTTTTCGGGCAGCAGGATGCCGCGGTCTTCCAATCCCATAGCTATTGCCGGGTTGTGAGTTACACAAGCCGCGGCCTTGGTAGCCTCCATGTGACTGTAGGTCATCAGGCTGTGCCAGCCGGAATCAAGTAAAGTTGTTGTTCCCGCTAAACTTCCATCGGCGGTTTGAGCTATCCCGTTAGTTATTTCAAAAGCCGCCGCGCCAACATGGTATTTGCCTTTAGTCATTCCAACCGACATCACAGCATCGCTGATGCCGCTTACCATGCTGTCCGGCTTGCAGCGGCAGGCCAGGTCAATCATTAAGGGATTCAAATGATGCCCGTCAGTAATTAATTCAACATTAACACGCGAATCAGTTAAAGCTATTGTGGTCAAAGTAATGTTTCGTTGATGCAAAGGCGGCATGCCGTTAAACAAATGCGTACAGTAATGAGCCCCCGCATCAATCGCTTTCAAAGTATCTTCTTCGCCAGCAACACTATGTCCCATTGAAGGCATAATATTATTTTCAAGCAATAACTCAATTAACTTTACCGCGTTATCGAGTTCCGGCGCGAATGTCATTTTTTTAATTTTACTTTTACCAGCTTTTATTAACTCACGGCAAACCCCTAAATCAACCGGTTTAATGTCGGCAGGTAATTGCGTGCCGTGCTTTTTAGTATTAATAAAAGGACCTTCAATATGTATACCTATAGGATCAGCACCGGAAACACCGGCCTTCATCATATCAGTCAGTGCCGATAAATTTTTGAGCATTGTGGCATGCGGCGCGGAAACGACAGTAGGGACAAAGGTTGTAACGCCATGACGCGCCAATACTGAACTCATGTCTTCAAGCTGCTCTTTGCCGGTATATGCTGAAGAAGAATCAAAACCGCCGGCACCATGAATATGTGAATCAATAAAACCGGGCATACAATAGATGTTGTCAAGTTCAATGACTTCAAGTCCCTCTTCGCGGGCAAAAGCGGAAGCTCCGCCAAGTGCCAGAATTTTTTCATCCTCACATAAAATAGACCCCTTGTCAATCCGTTTATGCGGAGCAAGACAATAATCTGTTATATATAGTTTCCTGTTCTTTCCCATTGTATAAAATTTCCTTATCTAAGACCTGATATAGAGACTTTCGCAACTGCCATTAAAAATATACATTAACGGCAATTTATTTCATTTGCAAACACTTATAACTAATCAGTTAAAAATCTTTTGCTTTTTACTTGTTTTTTTGCCATTTTTATACTATTCTTTCCTATCTGAAAGCGTATTTTTTAAAATGATTAAATTTTTTTTGAAAAAGTTTATCTTTTTGATTTGAATATTGTTTTTTACGCCATATTTTAGATATAGTTGCCCGCTAGGGGAAGAGCTTTCAGCCTGTTAATAACTTGTTGATAACTTGTTGATTTTTTCGGTTTTTTTTCGTAACTTCTTCATAATGACGGGGTTTCAAATAAAATAACTTGCATGCGTGATAATGTTGTTATTTTATGTTTGTTGGTTTTTGTGCTTGAAACTGGTTTTTTGAGCTGGAATCGACTTTTTTATAAGAAAAAGTATTTTTTATTGATGCATGATTGGAATATGCTAAAATTTATTATCAGGTAATACTTTCAGCTTATTATTAAGTTGTTTTTTGCTTTAAGCACAAAGTTGTTGATAACTTTGGTTAAATTTAAAATTTTTATGTACAAGAGGGTTTAAGAAAGATGGATGTGGTAAAATCTAATGTTGCTGATATTTGGCAGGTCGCTGCCGAAAGATTGCAACAACAAATACATGTTACCACATACGAACAATGGTTTCAAAATATTGTTCCAGTCGCGTTAAATGAAAAAGCTCTTGTTTTAGGTGTTTCTGATGATTTTTTCGCGGATTGGCTGAAAGATAATTTTGATGATATTTTATGTGACTCCCTAAAGGATATCGAAGGCGTTGATTATTCCTATAGTTTTAAAAGCGGTTTTCTGCCTGAAAAGAAAAAAGAACAGCCGAAAACGAAAGCAAAATCAAAAAGCAAAGCCGTCAAAACTCAGAAAAGAGTCAAGCCCGGCAATTGTTTAAGCCGTCATACTTTTGATAACTTTGTTGTTGGTGAAGAAAACCGTTATGCTTACGCGGCGGCACATACCGCGGCGGAAAGTTCCGGTTTATATAATCCTCTTTATATCTACGGCGGTACCGGAACCGGCAAAACTCATTTACTTCAATCTGTAGCGCATCATGCTGTGGAAAGCAATCCGGGAACTCGTGTACGTTACATTACCTGCGAAGAATTTTTGAATAACTACGTCGATTCACTTCGTAATAAAAAGCATTCTGACTTCCGTACTTTTGTCCGGGACATAGATATTTTACTGGTTGATGATGTTCATATGCTGGCTAATAAAACCCAGTTACAGGAAGAATTTTTCAATACTTTCAACTCATTATATAATCAGAATAAACAAATTATTTTGACTTCCGACAAACAGCCCAGCGAGATTAAAGGGCTGGAATCACGTCTGGTGTCACGTTTTGAATCCGGAGTAGCTACTGAAATAAGCATACCCGGCTTTGAAACACGCTTAGCTATTTTGCGAATGATGCAGGAAGAACATTTAGTTAAACTGGATGATGAAGTTTTGCAGTTTATCGCGAACAGTATTCATTCAAGTGTCCGCCGTCTGCAAGGCGCGCTCTTCCGTTTGGTAGCCTACGCCTCCGCAATGTCGGTAGCGGATATTGATGTTGAACAGGCAGAGCACTTATTACGCAGACTGCTTGAAGAGGAAACTGCTTCGCAGCTTGTTTCCATCGAATCAATTCAACGTATTGTCGCTGAGTATTTTGAGATTCGTGTCAACGATCTTTTAAGTGATAAAAGACCCAAAAACATTGCTCAACCGCGTATGGTGGCGATGTATCTCTGCCGCAAATTAACGGCATTTTCTTATCCTGAAATCGGCAGTGCCTTCGGACGAAACCACGCGACAATAATGAACGCGTGGAAAAAAATACCGCAACTCTGTTCAAAGGATGAAAATATGCGCCGTTCAGTTTCACTCCTGGAGCACAAATTTAAAAGTTAGGCGAACGTCGCCTTCGTTAGTATGATATACTTAAACCTGCTTACATAAGTTAAGCATCAACAATTAAGCAATATACTATCCAAACACCCACGGGAAAAATTTTTTCGCGCGAGCGTACTCAGTTGGACAAAAAAAGATGAAAAGTAAAACAGATCGTCCGGTTATTGGGATTAGTACTCATCTCAAATACGGGGAAGACTACAAAAGTTCCTTTCGCGACTGTATACAAGTGCCGGAGCTTTATATTAAACGAGTTTTAGAAGCCGGTGCTTTCCCCTTACTTATTCCTTGTGTCGAAGATACTGAACAAATAGAACTTTTTGTTGAACTTCTCGATGCTTGTGTGTTTATCGGCGGTCCCGATTACCCCGCTGAATTCTTTAATGAAACTGATTCACCCGAAAATAAAGCATATTTACGCTTGCGCCCTGAATTTGAATTTCACCTGATGAAAACGGTTTTATCCAGAAACATTCCAATTCTGGGCATCTGCGCTGGCGAACAACTCCTGAATATTGCTCTCGGCGGAAAAATTATTCAGCATATCCCGACGACGAAGGAACATTATGACGAACAGTATCATAATTGTCAAATTACGGCAGACGGTTTGCTGAAAAAAATCGCTGAAAAAAATAGTTTTGAGGTTAATTCATACCACCATCAGGCGGTTGATCCAAACGCGTTGGGAACAGGCTTAAAAGTAACAGCTATCGCGGATGACGGCGTTGTCGAAGCAATCGAAGGCACAGGTGAAGTTTTTCGACTGGGCTTACAGTTTCACGCGGAACGGCATCGTGATGAAGATTTCAGCGAGCGCATATTCAACAGTTTTATCGACGCGGCATACCGCAAGCGGTAGATTTTTTTGACTTGCTTTGTCAGCTGTCTAAATTCAGTATAAATATGCCTCTTCACAAAAATCTGTACCACATGATAATAACTAGCTGTTTTTGCTCAAATAGTAAGGCGTCACTCTTTTTTCTTATGTAGTGCCAGGAGCAGCCTTGCTCCGGCACATAATGATCTTAATCGGGCTGTAATCTTGGGGTTTGGAGCGAACTTTTGTCGCGGCGCGAGCCGCACCCGCGACTGTTATTTTGACATTAAACTAACGGGGTGCGCTGATATTATAATGTAAAATTAATGTAGGGATTTTCTTTAATTTAAAAACTCTATTGTGTCCCGGATTAGACTTTCCGGGGCAGAAGCTCCGGCGGTGAGACCTATATTGCCTCTCTTTGGAAGATCTTTTATATTTATATCTTTGTAAGAATCAATCAAAATCGCTTTTACTCCGCAATTTTCTGCTGTTT
>DAOWBJ010000207.1 GCA_030634125.1 Victivallales bacterium | reverse complement strand
CCTTTTCTATCATCTCTTAAACCTTTAAACCGTCCAAATTCTTCATCATTAAGACCAATTCCTGTATCAATAATTTCGATTCTTTCAAATTCAGGATCGCCCGCTTGGTCAGATACCATGTCATTTCTATGAAAAACCTTGACTGTAATTTTACCTTGGTTTTCATATAGATATTTTTTTTTGCGAATTTTGATTGCTTCTAAAGAATTTGTAAAAGCTTCAAAAATTGGTTGCCAAGAATGTTTTCTTTCAATAGAATTAAGTTCATTTTTTAGATAAACTCCTTCAACTTTGACATAACCTAAATTAATGTTACTCATAATTCCCCCTCGAATGCTTTTTGTAGGATTGACTTTTTTAGTTCCTCTAAATCATCCTGTTTTTGCTGATAAATCGCTTCCATTTTTTTCGTTTCCGCCAAAAGACCATCAAGCTTTTTGACAATAGCTTGTTGCATATTCAAAACAGGATATGACACTTTTAAACTTTCAACATTTTTTTTATTGATTTTTTTCATCGTAGGATTAGCTCCGTGAGCTGCTTCCATAATGTTTTGACGTAACAGTGGTGATCTTAGTTGATAGTAAAGAAATTTAGTCATGATTATTTTGTTATCAGGATTAATTTTCATAATTAAATCAGGATAAATGGTAGGAGTATTAATTTTAGAACAAATCGCAACATGTCCAACTAATTCAGGGGTGTTGCTTCTGGTAATCAACAAATCGCCATTATTTATCCAATAATGAGCATTTGGATTTGATACAGCAGAAGTATATTTTAGACTAAGTGGTTTAAATATAAATCCTGTTATTGATGATAAAGTTAAAACAGGAGTTCCATAATCAGATTGATATTTTGCAGGAGGAGACCAGCCATTTCGAGGCGGCATTATAAGAACTTCTCCTAACTTTTTTTCTTCCCAGTCTTTGCCTTTATTTTCAAATATGTTTTGGAGATAAGATTCGAAAAGTTCTTTGGCGTTTTTCAGGTTTTGTTCGGCATTGTCTTTTGCATTGGAAATTGCGGCAAATGCTTTATCTAAAATAGCTATTATCCGTTGTTGTTCAGAAAGTGGGGGGAGTGGGATTTCTAATTGCTTAAACTTATTCATTGAAACGCCACCAATTATGCCAGTTAATTGATTTGCAAATTTTTCTTGAAAACTTGAACTGAAATAAAAATAATAAATGAACTTACTATTAATATTATTATTAGCTGAAAGAGCAAATAGTTTATTCCCGAAACAAACTTCTTGATTGATAAAACCAATTTTACGTCCTGCACTTCCACCTTCTGCACAGATTAATATTGTATCTTTTGAAGCAACTTTAAATAAAGACTTTTCTTTAAAAGGTATTTTTATTCCATTATCGTAATTAACTACACTGTTATAATTCACATCTTTTGTTGCTATATATGGTAGTCCATCAGTTAAGTTTGTATATTTCTCTTTTTTTACTTTTGCGTTAATACTATTTCCGTTATATATTTTTCCTATATCGGATAACTTTTTTATTTCCCAACCTTTAGGTATTGGAGAATTATTTATCATTTTGAATTCTCCCTATTGAATTATCTTCCAATAGAATTTTCATTTGTTGAATCGCGATTTTATTTAAACGTCGCAATCTGTCAGCCTGTTGCAGTCCTTCGTCAATAAAAACAGCATTAAGGTTTTCCAGATTAGCTAAACAAACCAGTTGGCTTACATTTGCATAATCCCTTATGTTTCCTTTTTTTTCTGTATTTTGTTCACGCCATTGTTTAGCGGTTTTTCCAAATAGCGCCATATTTAATACATCAGCTTCATTAGCGTAAACGAATGAGATTTGTTTCGCGTTGAGATTATGCGGGATCAAATTTTCCTTAATGGCATCAGTATGTATTCGGTAATTTATTTTTGCGAGTTGTCTTTTTACATCCCATCCGAGCTGTTTTTGTTCATTTTCTTTTAAACGTTGGAACTCTTTGATCAAGTAAAGCTTAAATTCTACAGAAATCCATGATGCGAATTCAAAAGCGATATCTTTATGCGCATAGGTTCCGCCATAACGTCCTGCTTTTGATATAATACCAATTGCTTTTGTTTTTTCTATCCACTGTTTTGAAGTCAAGACGAAGCTGTTTAGTCCAGCCTGTTTTCTAAACCCCTCGAATTCGATGGGATTAAAATCCTGATTATTTAATTTTTCCCAAATACCCATGAATTCAATAGTATTGCGGTTCCGCAGCCAGTTTTGAATAATATAATCAGTTCTTTTACTATCTTTAAAACGTGCAATATCAGTCAAGCTGATATAATCTTCAATATCAGCTTTCACTACAGTTATAAGCGTGCCTTTAACCTCTATTTTTTTGTTTTTTTTGCTCATATCAACTCCAAAATTGAATCCAAAACATTTTCGCTTTCTTTGTCTAGAGCTTTCATTGCTTTTAGGATTTCTTCGGGTTGGCGCAGTGGAGCTTCTTCCGGAGTGTTCGGGTTTTTCGCGGACAAGTCCAATGTGCTTTGGTCAATGTCTTTTATGTTTACAGTCCATGAGTTTTCGCTGTCGGCTTTTGTTTTCTGGAGTTCGACGAATTCAGCGAGGTCTTTTTCGTTGAGCGGATTTGTTTTGCCGAGGTTTCTGTCGAGATTCAACTGATAGAACCAAGTCTTTTGTGTAGGAGCACCTTTTTCAAAGAAGAGTACTACGGTTTTGACACCCGCGCCGGTAAATGTACCGCCGGGCAGATCGAGAATTGTATGCAGGTTGCAGCTGTCCAAAAGCAGTTTCCGCAAACTGACAGAAGCATTGTCTGTATTGCTCAGGAAAGTATTTTTAATAATAACCCCGGCTTTTCCTCCGGCTTTCAGGATTTTGACAAAGTGCTGTAAGAACAAAGACGCGGTTTCTCCGGTCTTTATCGGGAAGTTCTGCTGTACTTCGGCACGTTCTTTGCCGCCGAAGGGAGGATTTGCCAGTATAACATCATAGCGGTCTTTTTCCTGTATATCGCTGAGGTTTTCCGCCAATGTATTGGTGTGGATGATATTGGGGGCTTCCACGCCGTGCAGGATCATATTCATAGTACCGATAATGTATGCCAGCGGTTTTTTCTCTTTGCCGTAAAAAGTTTTTTTTTGTAAAGTCGTTACATCCGATGTAGAAAGATTCTTGCCCTTTTTCAGGTATTCAAAAGCCTCGACCAGGAATCCCGCGGAGCCTACCGCGCCATCATATATGGTTTGTCCTATTTGAGGGGCTACTACTTTTACCACGGTTTTGATCAAAGGTCGGGGTGTGTAGTATTCGCCGCCGTTCCGTCCGGCATTACCCATGTTTTTAATTTTGCTTTCGTAAAGGTGGCTCATTTCGTGTTTTTCTTTATGAGTCCTGAATCGCAGTTGGTCAATAAGGTCTATCACTTCCCGCAGATTATAACCGCTTTGTATTCTGTTTTTCAGCTGGCTGAAAATTTCGCCGACTTTATATTCAATAGTATCGGCGCTATCAGCATCAGCTTTAAACTTTTTAAGGTAGGGGAATAGATCGCCATTGACAAAGTCCGTAAGATCATCACCAGTCAAAGCGTTGTGGTCTATTTTTCCACTGCTGAGTTTTGGAGTCGCCCATTTAGTCCATTGATATTCGGGGGCAATAATACTGGTATAAGTTTTTCCAGATAGTTCAGCGGCGGTTTGTTTATCTTTTTCAAGGTCGTCGAGGTATTTCAGGAACAATACCCATGATGTTTGTTCGACATAATCCAGTTCACTTCCACATCCCGCGTCTTTATGCAGTATATCATCTATATTCTTAAAAGTCTGTTCAAACATATTCCCCTCAAGTTCTTTTGATTTTATTTATAACGCGCAACTATTAAATCAGCCTTTAAATCGCAAAGTTTCTTAGCAATGGGAAGCCGCAAAGTCTACCGCGTTGCGGAAGAAGATAACACCCTCGCCCTCAGAGGCGAGTTTGCCTTCAATTTTTTCTTTTGTCCAGGCGGGAGAATTAAACGGCGACAAAAAAGCCTCAGGGTGCGGCATTAAACCAAAAATCCTTCCGCTTTCATCGCAAATTCCAGCAATAGCGTTTAACGCGCCATTGGGATTAGCGGGGAAATCTTCCGCTACAGAACCATCTTCGTTGGCATAACGCAGAGCTGCAAGATTTTTGCTTTCGAGTTCAGCTAAAACGTCTTCATTCGCAGCCAGTTTGCCTTCTCCGTGACGGATAGGCAGTTTTATCAGATCAATGCCTTTGGTAAAAATACAGGGAGAGTCAGTATTGGCTTTTAAATAAACCCAGTCATCACGAAATACTCCGCTGTCATTGTGGGCCAGGGCGACTTCCTGCTCAAAAAGCTTGCCGTTCATGG
>DAOWBJ010000257.1 GCA_030634125.1 Victivallales bacterium | reverse complement strand
CTAACAAACGAGGTGCTTTGCCAATGCGAGCAAAGCGGCTTCGGGCCGGCGCAGCTTGAAGGCTGCAGCGATCTGGCGGTGTTCCAGGTTGGAACGCCTGGCAATGGCGAAAACATCCTTTTGTGCTTTCCTGGGAAAAGTTTGCTCCATGGCTTTGAAAAACTCAGCGACCGCGGTATTGATAATCCCCAATGTGCGACATTCGGCGGGAGCTATTATTGCCTGGTGAAATTCCGCATCCGCCGCGTTATATTCCAGAGTGCCGACTTTGCCGACCTTGATTAATTCATCCATTTTGTCTACAGCCGCAAAAATCTTTGCGATATCCTTAGGCTCGGCATTGAGTACAGCGTTATATATGGAACCTGTTTCCAGAGTTTTACGCAATTCGAGCAGTTCCGCGAAATGCTGCTTATCAAAATATGAAATTTGTTTAAGGACACGTTCGAGAGTCGCGACAAAATCCCCCTCGCTTATCCTGAAACCACTGCCGCGGCGTGAAGTTATTATGCCGATACCTTTCAAATAACTACAGGCTTCACGCAGACTGACCCGCGAAATATTAAATATTTCACGCATCTTCTCTTCAGTAGGCAGAAAATCTCCCGCTTTCATATTATGAGACTGGATATAATCTAAAATATCCTGAATCAATTGTTGTGTCAAAGTATTTTTTCCCATGACAAGAATGTACTACTGAAACACCCCCATAGCAAATATACAATATTATTATTTTAATTTTTTGAGCAGAGCGGTGAAAGCTATTTCGAGAAGCTGCACAGTCCATTCGACGTCTGCCGCAGCCCGGTGAGCTTGTAAGCCGGGGCGGAGATCCTGGAGCTTGAAAGTCCGGCGGAGATTTTGCAGACTGTAGCTGGGCAAACCTGCGTAGGCTTGTTTGAAAAGCTTGATGGAATCCATTGTCTTTCCTTTCCACTGCGGCAGACCGCAGCGTACCAGGCTTTCCTGTAAAAACGCCAAATCAAAACGCGCGTTATGCGCCACTAATGTGCTGTCGTCCACAAATTCAATGAATTCAAAACCGACCTGTCTGAATTTGGGAGCACCGGCAACCATTTCGTTAGTTATATGGTGTATATTCATAGCGCGACCAGGTATCACGCAGCCGGGATTTACTAAGGATTCATAGCGCGACATAGTGCCGTCTTTTTCAATGTGTATCGCTGCGATTTCCACAATACGGTTATTTCTAGCGCTCATGCCGGTTGTTTCCACGTCAAAAACGGTAAACGGCCCTAACTCATACCAATTATTTACATTGTCCATATATATTCACTTATTCGAAAATTTCAACTGTGCCTGATGAAAGCATTTTGTATGCTCCGACGATTTTTATTTTGCCTTTTTCCACTAGATTGCGCAGTGGCGCACTGTCGTTCAATATCTTTTCACAGACTATTTTGACATTTTCGCGCGCGGCGGCATCGACGAGTTCTTCATCTGCCAAACCCGTTTTCTCTTGAGCCTGATATACTGCCGGCATGAGCTCATCAACAATATCATTTATACCTGCGGTATGATTAATTCCGGGGTGTTCGGCGAAATGAACGGCGGCATTTACAGCACCGCAGAATTCGTGCCCCATAACCATTATTAAACGACAGGTCGAATACAAAGTAGCGTATTCAATACTGCCCAGCAGTTTTGAATCAATAACATTTCCAGCGGTGAGCTCGAAATTTGCAACAGCAAAAGCAATAAAAATAGAAAGATTTTAAAATAGACCGGTTTTTATCTTGATTTTTTACAAAAACGGTACGATATTAAACAAAATACAGTAATAAGGACGTTCAGATGGCTCACATGCCTAAATATGAAAAAGTAAAAGCTTTGATTTTGGCTGATATTCGTGCTGGAGTTTATCAGGCAGGAGAGCGTATACCTACGCGTGAACAGCTTATTGACAAATATTCCGTTACCCGGACTACCATTGGACAAGCATTAAAGATTTTAGTCAGCGCGGGAGTTTTAGCTACTTCCAAGCGCGGCGGCACGGTAGTAACAGGTAAGCGCATGCCTTTGAATATCGCATTGGTTTCTACCCTGAAAGAGGCTGATACAACTAATATTCTCCGCATCAGTGAGGGCGAGAATCTGGGAATATTCAAACCGCTCCTTGAAGCTGCTTCTGAATTTAATCTGGATTTTATAGACATCAAAAAGTTATCGCCTGATGATTTTAGTTGGTGCTCCAAATATGATTGTATGGTCTGGGTGATGCCGGGTGATGAATTTTTAAAAAAACTGCCGAAATATAAAAACAAAGTTCTGGTGATAAATCGTTATCATAAAGGTACTAATTTTATTGCGACCAATCATCGTCAAGCTGTGCGCGAAATGACTGAATATAATCTAGTAAAAGCTGGGAAGCAGTGTCAGGTATTTTTTTTGAACAGTACCGGAGATGATGATTTTATTTACCGTGAGCGCCGCGAAGGTTTTGTTGACGCCTGTCAAAGCGCCAATGTTTTTTACCAAATTTGTAATTTATCTGTACGAGATTACGAGTCAATGCTGGAATCATTAATGGAGATAGAGTTTGACAAGGATAAAAATGTTGTAATAGTTTCTCCCTGTCTCGCCTATACAGGGGCGGTTTTACAAATGGCGCATCGCCGCGGACTGGAATTTGGTAAAAATTTCTTCTATTCTGACTTTGATAATCGCCATTCATTACGCAATACCGGCATCAAAATAGTTTCCGCGATTCAAAATTACGATGCAATGGGGCGAGAGCTTGTCGAAGCTTTAAGAAAGTTCGGCGAAGGAAAAATTCAAATTTTCATTCCCAGCGAAATCGTAAAATAAGGCAGTTATAAAATAGCTCAGCACGAGTTTGTTATCTGATTATACGGACGCCTCCGCCAAAACTCGATCTTTGGAAAAATTGCATCCTGAGAGCATTTTTTCGTGTATAAATTTTCGACGACTCGAAAAATTATGCCGTCGCCAAGCGCGGTAGATGCCAAGCTATACGTCGCCAAGTGAAAAATATGCGTGAAATGTTTGCGTTTGCGCCATTGAGCAGTCCATTTTTAGTTTTTTTACTCTGATTCGCGTGAGCTTTTGCCATCTGCATAATATTATGCACGGTCAGGATTGAATAAATAGCAACGATAAAGCCAATCCTCTATCGTTCCCCAAGCAAATTGCCGAACGCTTCCGTCCGGAAGCTCCCAGTATTTTTCCGACATGGCTTTCAGTTGACTTTTGAGCGAGTGATCTCTGCGCACTTGCAACAGCGACTCGATCACCATATAGCGAAACAACCCCATCTTCTCACGCCAACTGCGGTCTTGGCGCTCCCATTTTACACTCCTAATGTTAACGATTTTTCTTCATTCCGTTTCCGGGAACACTTATGCATTACCTGATAACTTCGGATGATTTTCAAAGCGTTCAAAAGAACGCATACTAAATTCCAGATTATCCGGTTCAATCATCGGGGCATAATG
>DAOWBJ010000171.1 GCA_030634125.1 Victivallales bacterium | reverse complement strand
TTGCCCTGCTTGATTTTCGTAGATGAAATTGATGCTGTCGGGCGTTCCCGCTTCTCGGGAATGGGCGGTGGACATGACGAACGCGAACAGACCTTGAATGCGATGCTGGTTGAAATGGATGGTCTGGAGTCCAGTCCCGGTGTTATCGTTATCGCCGCGACCAACCGTCCCGATGTACTTGATCCGGCATTACTGCGTCCGGGTCGTTTTGACCGTCAAATTGTACTTGACTTACCGGATATTGTCGGCCGTCACCATATACTTGAAGTTCATAGCAAAAACATTCGGCTTGGCAAAGATATCAATATCGAGACCATTGCCAGAACAACTCCCGGTTTCAGCGGAGCCGATCTAGCTAATCTTTGTAACGAAGCCGCGTTGTTAGCCGCTCGCAACAACGCTGAAACAATAACCCAGGAGGATATGGAGGAAGCCCGCGACAAAGTCCGCTGGGGGCGTGAGCGCCGCAGCCGCCGCATTACGGATCGTGAGCGCAAATTAACCGCGTACCACGAAGCCGGTCATACTCTTGTGGTAATGCATTCGGAATTTGCGACCCCTGTTCACAAGGTAACGATTATTCCGCGCGGACAGGCATATCTTGGAGCGACTATGACCTTGCCGGAAGAGGATACATATACTCAAAGCAAAAAAGAATTAACAGATGAATTAGCAGTGTTAATGGGTGGGCGCGCCGCGGAAGATTTAATATTCCAGGATGTTACTACTGGAGCTTCCAGTGATATTGAACGTGCTTCACATATTGCCAGAATGATGGTTTGCCGCTTTGGCATGAGCAGTATAATCGGACCGGTTCAATACGGTGAAACCCATGCACAGGTTCATATCCGCACGGACAGCATTCCGCAGGATTCATACGGTACTGATATCGCTAATACTATTGATGCCGAGGTTAAAAAAGTTCTTGACGCGGCTAATGACAGAGCCCATGAAATATTAAAAAAACATGATGATCAACTTGAGGGTCTTGCTCAAGAGCTCCTTGAAAAAGAAACTCTGACTGTCGCGGAAGTTCGTGAATTGCTCAACATGCCTCCATTAGAAGAGCCGGAGCAAATCGCAAAACCCGCGAAGCCCGCAAAAGCTAAAGATGATTCCACCTTTGAATTACCGGATATTGTTGAAAAAGGTGATATGCTTGAATCGCGCGTAAATATTACAATCAAGACTGAAAAAAAGAAGAAAAAAGAAAAAGAAGAAAAAAAATAGTTATTGTCCCAAATTCTGTGATTTTACATTATATTTTCCAATATCGATGACGACATTGCCGAGAATGTTCATTTTCTTTTTCCTGTATTCTTCCCATTCTTGTTCGTTTGTAAACCTCCGTTTGAGGACGATTCAGTTTTGCCATTTAATTCATCCATTGTTATTGGGCTGTTTCTTAAATAATTAGTGATTGCCTGCCGACTTATTTTTGCGTGGTTGTTTATTTCTAAACTCAGTAGGAGAGTATCCGGTTAATTTTTTGAAAAAATTACTGAAATGATATGAATCTTTAAAACCGTATTTCAATGCTATTTTATTTATACTTTTTTCTTTTCTCATGATATCTTCAGAGGTGGCTTTCATTTTCAACTGCATTATATATGCTTTGGGAGATATTCCGGTTTGTTTCTGAAATAATCTTCTAAATTGGGGCAAGCTTAAATTTGCAAGTTCAGCCATCTCTCCTACAAGCCACCATCTCTGAGGATTATCATGAATTTTATCAAGAACTTGTTTTATTCTGTCACTTGAATTACTACCTTTGCTCTTCTCGTCTTGCTGTAGATAAATATCCATTAATAATTGCTGCAATAACATATTTGCTTTCAATTGAGAATTGACGGCTGGAATTCGTACAAGATTAATTATAGGTAAAAGCTGTCGCGTTAAACCTATATTCACAACTCCATCTTGAATTATTCCCGCGGTTTTCAACCTGTCAGCGACTGGACCAAAGAAACATACTGCATCCTCAATATAATCTGAATTAAATCCTCCATAGCCTTGTTTGGTACCTGGAGAAACCAGTACGGCATGTCCGGCATCAAAAGTTTTCATTTTTATATTTTCAGAACAAAACCATCCCTTCCCCTTTGTGAGATGCGATAAAGAATAAAAGCGATAATAACGAAAGATGCCAGGCTTGTGAGCTGGAGCACTATAAGCTTCATGGTACTTAAAAATCCATAATCCATATTTATTCAAAATTTCAGGACAAGCATTTTTTAAAAAAGGTGTTTCAACAACTTCATTCATGATTCTTTTTTACATCTTTATGATTGTTTTTGTCATTTACATTGTGATATATATACACTATTATAACATTATAGTCAATATCTCTTTTATTAAATTTTGTACGTTTTTTATAAATACTCAAAGGAAAAATATAGTAATGGCTACTACAGATCATACTCCGCAGCGTATATGCAAACTTGAAAAAGTTGTGATTTCAGATTTACGTCGATTCAAGTCAGGAGAATGGCTGCAAAACTCTAAGGTTTCTTTTCTGTGCGTCAGTGCTTCTACTTTTCAGTTTATGGTTTCAGTACGTGATCGATTTCCTGTCTCCGGGTTGAGAGTCGAAGTTGAATCGGATTGTGGACTTGAATTTCGTATTTCCCCGATAAAACGAGTATTTTTCCCTGAAGAAGATACTTTTCTTCAAGATATTTTACTTAATACAAAAACTTTTGACGTCGCAGCCAACACAACAAGTTCATTTTTATTGACAGCGAATATTCCCGTAGACTTGCAGTCCGGAAATTATCGTATAAAATTGAAACTTTCCTCTGCTTCTCATTCCGATTGGAACGGTGAATTTAATTTGTCAGTAAATGAATTAACAGTAAAATCCAACATAACTGATAATTTACGGACTATTTTTTGGCCTCACTGGGAAACCTTTTGTTTACAACTTGGTTTAAAACTGTGGGGTGAAGAGTTTTGGGATACGGCAGAAATGTATTTGAAGGAGATGGCGGCGGGAGGCATGAATGTAGTAATGGCCAGTATTAATTCAGATCCATTTCGTTATCCTATTCCTGAACAATTTCATCATTATAACTTTTACCCCAGCATGATTGAATGGCGCAAGAATGCAGATGGCGGGTTTTCCTTTGATTATTCTATTTATGACCGCTATATCGAATTGAATATGGCTTTAGGAATTGACAAGGAAATAGAATGTCATTCACTATTACCCTGCAAAACCCAGGCTCCGTACTTATCCTATTATGATGAGAAAAGCGGCAATAAAGTTGAATTTGTTACTAGTTGGCAATCGCTGGAATATCAGGAAGCATGGCAAGCATTTATACATGATTTCGTAAAACATAACCGAAAACGCGGTTGGTTAGAGCTAATTACGATATGCCCCTATGACGAACCTGAGGATGCTGCAAGCTTCAGAGGCGTAGCACACATGGTAAAAGAAATTGCTCCGGAAATCCGAATTAGTGCAGCTATATCTTTAGATAAAGCATTTGAGCTGACTGATTGCATAGACATTGCCACAATCCATCTTGACTATGGTTTTAGTATAGATAAACTTAAAACATTTCAGGAATACGGAATTGAAGTACGCTGGTATAGTTGCTGTGTCCCGAATTGGGGAAATACCCTTTTTGCAAGTAATCTTATTGAGGCCTGGCGGATTCCGTGGATTTGTTTCGCTAATAAATTAAACGGGTATCTGCGCTGGTCTATTGTTAACTGGCCTGAAGATTTGTGGAATAATCCAGCTTTTAACTGGCCTACAGGTGATATGCATTTGTTGTACCATGCTGAAGAAGGGCCAATGGTCTCTTTACGCTGGGAAGTATACAAAACAGGTTTGCAAGATGTGAAACTTTTTATGGCGGCACTGGATACCGCGTCTTTTGAACAAAAACAATTAATGGAAGTATATTTGCACAAAGTAGGGAAAGCTGCTCTATTAGATAATCCATTGGAGATGGCTGAAGCTAGAAATGAGCTTTTCGAATTACTATCAGAAAGTTTTCATGTTGTCCGGGAACCAAAACTGGCCCTGGCAGCTTTTACTTAAACCTTAAGACAGTAAGGCTTGGGACCCCGAGAAAAGACGTAGTTAAAAGACTAAACAGCAAGTTAGGAGGTTGGGCACAATATTACAAAGTTACAAAGTCGGTAAAAGTTTAGCGTCAAAAAGTTGAGCAGGAAATTTATAGCATTAACATAGTGCTGGAAGTTGATAAAATTAACAGATACGAAAAAAGTGAAAAAATATTTCGTAAAAAATGGAAGCAAAAATCATGACAAAGAAACAACAAAATAATCATCCGGGGACAGGATACCTCACCGAAATCAGAACTATGATTTCAGGTTTGCGGGTTATTTCTGTATCATGCTACGGATTATTATTGAAGAATTATCTTTGTCATGGAGCTTCCGGCATTGCCTGGCGCAAAAAACGCTCTAGCAACGTAGAGGACGCGTTATTGCCCATTATTGCTATCAGTACTTTAATCGGATCTAACGCTCGTAGTTTAGCTGTTCGGAGTATGGTCATGATGATTGAGACGTTGCGTTTGCCTCTTTCTGTCATATTGCCGAAGCTTATTTTCCTGAACAAGACTGCGTTTCTGATACCTTGTTCGGTCGGGTTATTTGTGGGGGGTATCGCCGTGTATTTCAGGAACACAAAGAGTTCATCCTTGAATGTTATCAGACGTTTACGAATATTGTCCGTTTTATGGTGTTCGAGTTCTGGATGGGAGCGTAATTTCTTGAAGCGTTTACGAATTTCTTTTTTAGCGGATCGGTATTCCTCATTGCTAAGCGCGGGGTGCATGTTATGAAGAA
>DAOWBJ010000272.1 GCA_030634125.1 Victivallales bacterium | reverse complement strand
GGCACGCCGATAATTCTGGATATTCTAAATAAACATAATATAAGCGGAACATTCTATTTTACCGGTGATGCCGCCAGAAAAAATCGTGAGACGGTTAAGAACGTTCTTGACGCTGAACACGAAATTGGTTGTCATACGCTTTTCCATGAAACTATCGGCGACGCGTTATTCGAAATTCCGGGAATGGTGCCGATTTTGCCGGAAGAAGTTGAAAACCGCGTCAAACTCGCGACCGAGTGGGTTGAAGAAGTTGCCGGAGTCCGTCCGGGAGCGTTTCGCTGTCCGCGCCTGTTTGGCTCGAACGAAGTGGCTAATGCTCTGGAACGCCTTGGTTATCAGAGCGATGCTACTTACCCTGTGTATTTTTTCAAGGATCGCCTCATTCCTTATCATCCATCCAAAGATGACTGGACGAAAGAAGGCGATATGAAGCTCATCGAGTTGCCTAATTTCGCGAATCTGGCGATGGATTCGCATGATGAATACGGCAGAGACATGGATCAATGGCCCTTATTCCGTACTGAAAGTGCTGAAAAATTAATTGAACATGTCAAAGCTTATATCGGCTATTGCGAAAAGAAAAATATTGATCCTTTCCTGTGTTTTTATTTTCATCCGTGGGAATTCTGGAAAATGCCTGAAGGACTGATTTATTCAGGGGAGGGCGCTGTCCTGCCTGATCCCTTTATAATAAAAAACTGCGGCGAATACGCGGCAGAACAATTTGATATAATGATTGGCATGCTTAAAGAATTGGGTGCGGAATTTTACCAAGCCAGACAAATTACTATATAAAAATGGAAAATAATATGGATACAATTAGAATCTGGCGTTCTCCCTGCAGCCCTTTCGGCGAAAGAAAACGTTTGGAAGATGATCGTGAATCAGAGACCTTCATTGCCGAGCAAGTGTATACGGACGACGAGTTGAGCAGAATAGCCGGAGCCGGCTTTAACGCGATATGGGTGCATGGCTTACTGCGTCAGGTTGTAAATTCGCCGGTTCTGCCGGAACTCGGTATTAATTGTGATCTTCATCTTAACACACTGCGCAAACTGATTGACCGTGCGGTAAAACATGGTTTAAAAGTTTTTCTGTATATGCAGCCGCCGCGCGCGCTGCCGAGTGATCATCCTTTCTGGGAAAAACACCCGGAAGCCGGTGGTCATATTGAAGAACGGCTTCCTGCTGCTGATTCTTCGGCGAACATAGACTATCGCTGTTTCTGCACGTCTCAGCCGATTGTCAAGAAATATTTGCGCAGCGCGTCAGAGATACTGGCGCGAGAACTCCCCGGGTTGGGCGGAATAATAATGATTACCGCTTCTGAATATTCATCTCATTGCATTGCCCGTTGCGGCAATACACTGGGGGCTATGGGGGAAAAAATTATAGTCAGTACGACTTGTCCGCGTTGCGCCAAACGTGAACCGGCGGAGGTTATTTCTGAAATTATTACATTAATGCGGGATGGTATTCGCGCGGCATCTGATACGATGGAAATCCTCGCCTGGAACTGGTCATGGACTTTTTATTACGATAAACCCTGCCGTGAAATCATAGAGCGTTTACCGAAAGATGTTATTCTCATGACAGGCTTTGAACGCGGCGGCAAGCAGGATTATTGCGGCAGAAAAGATACTGTTGTAAATGAATATTCAATCTCTTACGCCGGACCGTCCGAACAATGCCGGGAAGCACTTGCCGCGGCAAATGAATGCGGCTTGCGTACAGCGACAAAACTACAGTTCGGCACTACGCATGAACTTGCCACCGCGGTTAGTCTGCCACTAATCGGCAACATATTCCGCAAAGCGGATTTTATGCGCCGCAACAAAATAGTCGGTTTTATGGGATGCTGGAACTTTGGGAACATGCTGAGCGCCAATACTGCCGCATTTAACTACTTTTTATCTGAAGACGCTCCGGCAAATGAAAGCAGCGCGCTGCAAACATTCGCGGCTGACTATATGCCCGGATGCAAGCCGGAAGAAGCCATGAAAGCATGGTACACTTTTGCAACAGCCATGCTGAACTATCCGTTTGGTATACCTTATCTTTATGCCGGGCCAACTAATTATTCGCTGTCGTATACTCCCCGCCCTGAAGCGCTTAATGATATTTTGGCAGGTCGCTCATGGCTTAATGACGAACGCGGTGATGACTTATCAGGTTGCTTAAGCGACTTTTCTCTGGACGAAGTTATTGACGGCTTTGAAAAACTTTCCGCTAAGTGGGCTGAAGGTGTTTCACAACTAGAAAACGCATTGTCCGACTGTGATTCAGAAAATGCGATTTCTGAACTAGCCAATGCTAAAGTCTGTGGCGCGGCCTTTCACAGTACTATGAATACCTTCAAGTTTTATAAACTGCGCCTTGACTGGTCGGATGAAAAAATCGAAGAATATAAAACTATTGCAAAAGACGAACTTGCGGTACTGGAAGCAATAAAACCAGTGGTGGCATCAGATAAACGTCTCGGCTATCATTCGGAAGCCCACGCCTATATGTTTAATGAAGAAATGATTCAAGAAAAAATTAATGCCTTAAAAAAACAATAACCCCAAGGAGCAGTATTATGAGTAATGGACCGATGATCCCGATTGAAGAGTATGCCGAACGCAGAGCGCGTGCGGCAAAACTGGTTGCAGACGGAGGATTTGATGTATTGGTGGCGAATTCAAGCGACGCGGACGCTTCCAACGTCAGGTATTTTTCAGCTTTCTGGCCGCTTTTTGAGATGGGCGGCGTAGCGATTGCCCCGTCCGGTAAGTCAGCGCTGATGGTAGGACTGGAATCTGAAGAATTCGCCAAAGGGCGCAGTCCGCTCGAAAACCTGCACTTGATGAAAGAATACCGCGAAACTGCCAATCCGGTTTATCCGGGAGCAGCCGGCAGCAGCTACAACAATGTATTCGAATCGATCGGGGTCAAGAATCTCAAACGCATCGGCGTAGCCGGATATCTCTGCACGAACATGGCCATGTATGAAGGTCTCAAAGCCGCTTATCCGAATGCCGAGATCGTTAATGCCGATTATATCACAACAAAACTCCGTGCAGTAAAATCTCCCGCTGAGCTGGCATGTCTTCGTGAAGGACTTCGCCTCGGGGAAATAGCGCTTGACGCCATGTTGAAAGCGGTCAAGCCCGGCATGACAGAGCTGGAACTTACCGGAGTTGCTATTAACGAGCTCTATTCTAACGGCGCTGAATGCGAAGCGCATACTATCTACTCTTTCGGCGGTCAAAAAACCACTAACGCT
>DAOWBJ010000049.1 GCA_030634125.1 Victivallales bacterium | reverse complement strand
GGGTGTGCTGATGATATAATGTTAAGCTGTAATTTATTCATGTCTATTCAAGAGTAACTGAAAATGATGTAGCTGTGAAAATGTTTGAACGGCTGAGACAGCCGTTGCTAAATTGTTAGTCAAAATTTAAATATGTCGCCACCCCTGTCACAGGGGTGTAAGCACTCGTATGGTTGATACCGTTATAACATCGTGAACATAAAAATGTTAGAATTTAACATCATAACATCAGCGCACCCATCTGATCTCGAAAAGACGAGGTAAGAAAGGATTGTATTTATAATGTGTCAGTCAAGCAGGTAAAATAAATGTTGTTTGCGGCTCGACGGAGTCTCGCTTTTCGAGAGCGGATTGGGTCTAATGCGCCTCCGTGGAGGACTTAAATTTCGCTCATTGGAGATGAGCGATAAGCGTTTTCCGCCGCTTGATCGCATCCGGCGACGCCCCGGCGCGATTGTATTTTTATTTCTTTAGAAAATCAACCAATCTTTGGAGTTGTTCTTCTGTACCAATAGTAATCCTGATGTATTTGCCGGTAGACTCGCCGGGGAAATAACGGACTATTATGTTTTGTTCGCGTAATGCTTTGAACAGTTTTTCGCCATCGCCGTCAGGCGGGGCGGCGAAAAGGAAATTGCTTTGCGAATCCACTACTTCAAAATCGAGAGCCTTGAGCTCAGAAGTCAACTTTGCTCTGGAAGCTGTTATTTTAGCGACTGTTTTGCTAAAGTATTCCTGGTCGCGTATAGCTAGTTCCGCCAGATACTGGGTCAGCATATTGACGTTGTAGGAATCTTTGACCTTCATCATGCCCTCAATCAATTCAGGGCACGCGATGGCGAAGCCCAACCTCAACCCGGCTAATGAATAGCTTTTGGAAACTGTCCGGCTGACGATTACATTGGGGAATTCACGCACAAAACCAATGCAGTTGTCAGCGGAAAAATCCGCATAGGCTTCGTCGATCAATACAACTCCGTCAAACCCGGAACAGATTTTACGCATGTCATCTATCGCGATGTTATTTCCAGTCGGCGCGTTGGGCCGGGTGATAACCAGCAAATTTGCCGGAGCTGCTTTTTCGAGTAAATCATTGCTTATTGAAAAATCCTCTTTCAGAGGGATTTTGATGTATTGACAGCCCTGCAAGTCAGCCAGAACTGGATACAGCGAATAAGTCGGGTCTAAAAATGCCACAGAACGTTCAGCATCGGTGAACGCCCGGAAGGCGATAGTCAGCATATCGTCAGAGCCGTTTGAAACGATAATGTTTTCGCGTTCGTATCCGTAAACTTCAGCAATAGTGTCACGAAGTTTGTCGGCGGTCGGGTCAGGATATAGACGCAAACGTTCGCCGTCAGCGTTTTTCAGCCCGTCCAGAACCGCAGGGCAGGGCGGATATGGATTTTCGTTGGTGTTTAACTTCAACAAATCCATGACCTTAGGCTGTTCACCCGGAGTATAGCCGCTCATCGCGTCAATTTCCGGTCTGAAATATGATCTGTATTTTTTCATTTTATTTCTCGTTTTTAAATCTGATTGAAGCACTTTTGCCGTGAGCATCAAGCCCTTCCATCTCCGCGAATTTCAGCACGGTTTTTAATTCTTGTTTTAATGCACTTTTTTGATAATTCAAAATACTCATGCGCCGGAAAAATCCTTCGATGGTTAAGCCGCTGAAATACTTTCCACTCCCCGCGGTCGGCAGGACATGACTTGGGCCCGCGCAAAAATCCCCGATTGGTTCAGGAGTCCATTGACCTATGAATATAGCTCCGGCCGCTTTGACCTGTTTAGCGATATTACCTGCCTTGCGGCATTGTATTTCTAAATGTTCAGGAGCATAACGGCTGGCGATCCCGGCAGCTTGTGTCATGTCTTCCACATGAATTAAAAATACTCCATCAGCAAGCACTTTATCAACAGGTTCCCGGCGACTAAGTTCTGCTTTCTGTTTTAATAATTCCTGCTCTACCATATCCAGCAAATCTGCATCCGTCGAAAGCAGAACCGCCTGCTCAAAGCCGCTGCCGTGTTCAGCCTGCGACAACATATCCGCCGCGATGAATGCCGGATTGCACTTTTCATCAGCGATAATCATTATTTCAGACGGTCCGGCAATCATATCAATAGCGACTTCGCCGTAAACAAGTTTTTTGGCGGCGGTAACATAAGCATTGCCCGGCCCTACTATTTTTTCAACTTTCTTAATGGATTCCGTTCCATAGGCGAGGGCGGCAATGCCGTAAACTCCGCCCAGACGGTAAACTTCAGTTACTCCCGCCTGATGCATCGCGTACAAAATAGCCGGATGAACCGTGCCGTCAGGGGCTGGAGGGGTAACCGCGACGATTTCCTTCACTCCTGCGGCTTTCGCCAGTCCGGCAGTATGAATCACTGTCGAAACCAGTGGCGCTGTGCCGCCCGGGATATATACTCCAATGCGTTCCATCGGCTCGAAACGTTCACCCACGATCACGCCCGGTCTCGGAGAGGAGCTCCAGGGTTGAGGTATGCGCTGCCTGGAGAAAAAATCAACATTCGCGAGTGCTTCTTTTATTGCTTTTTTGCAGGAATTTGAAACTGCGCGGGAAGCTTTTTTGATTTCTTTCTCATCTACCGGAAACATATCGGGAGTCAGGTCAACCTTATCAAATTTTTTCGCGTAAGTACTCAAGGCCGCGTCGCCGTCCCGGCGGACATCAGCCAGTATCTGTTTCACCGATTCTTCTATTTCGGGAGGATATGAAGGTCTATGATAAAGCTTATCTAATTTTTTATCGAAAGCTTTATCGTTGTAATATATTTTTTCCATCGTCCTTCCTCCGTATAAAGTACTTAATTGTTAAGGTCAAGCACAACATTATCTATTAATCTAGCTTTGCCGAAAGTCGCGGCACAAGCTATAAGTATTCTTTTGCTCTTATCTGAAATATCATCCAGAGTTTCAGCGTCATAAATCGATACATAATCAACTTCACCGCCAGCACTGCTAATTTGCTTTGATATGGCTATCATTATTTTTTCTTTATTGTGAATGTGAAACGTCACAATATCCTTTTCAACCTGATGCAGTGCCTCAGAAATAGCTAAAGCGTTTCGGCGTTGCTCATTATCCAAATAACGATTGCGTGAACTCATTGCCATGCCGTTAGCTTCACGCACTAGCGACCCTATAATGATTTCCACCGGGAAATTCAAATCCCGCACCATGCGCTTGATAATCAATGCCTGCTGCGCGTCTTTTTGACCAAAAACCGCGAAGTCAGGCAATGTTATATTGAATAATTTGGCGACAACCGTGCAAACGCCGCGGAAAAATACCGGCCTGCCGGCACCGCATAGTTTCTGCGATAACTTTTCTTCATTAATCCAGACGCTTTGATCAGGATAATACATTTCATCCGGCGTCGGCGCGAAAAGCACATCGGCTCCGTGAGCCTCACAAAGTTCGCGGTCACGCTTAAAATCTTTGGGGTAAGTATCCAAATCCTCGTTCGGAGCAAACTGTGCCGGATTGACAAATAATGTTACAATCAAGACGTCAGCTTCCGCCCTGGCGCGGTCAATAAGCGAAGTATGACCACTATGCAGAAATCCCATAGTCGGAACCACACCAATTCTTTTCCCGTCCAGGCGCGCCTGACGTGAAAATTCCTGCATGTCGCTTATTTTCTTAATAATTTTCATTAAAGCTCCATCATCCAATTATGTTCATCGGCAATTCTGCCGTATTGAATACCAGTCATTCTGTCGTAAAGTTTTTTAGAAACCGGACCAATATTTTCCTGATCGTATTTATAAACTTTATCATGATGAATGATTTCACTTATCGGAGTTATGATTACGGCAGTACCGCAGGCGCCAACTTCGGCAAAAGTTTCCAGTTCAGTTTTAGAAACCGCCCGGCATTCAACCTTGATATCTAAATCCTCCGCAATCTGAATCAACGACTTGTTTGTGATGCTTGGCAGGATAGAAGCTGATTCAGGTGTTACATATTTTCCGTCTTGAGTTATAGCAAAAAAATTGCTGCTGCCGAATTCCTCTATGAATTCATGAGTTTTAGAATCCAGAAACAACATAACCGCGCAGCCTGCTTTTTTGGCGAGACTGGTCGGGTATAAGCTGGCGGCATAATTACCGGCGACTTTAATATGTCCGGTTCCCCGCGGCGCGGCACGGTCAACTTCGTCGTGTATCATAGCTTTGACCGGCTTGATGCCGCCTTTATAATATGAGCCTACCGGCATAACCATGATGATTAACTGGTATTCAGTCGCGGCGGAAATACCTATTTGCGGAGTTGTTCCGACGATAACAGGACGAATATATAAAGACCCGCCTGTTCCGTATGGCGGAACATAGTCAATATTATCTTTAACCACTTCCTTTACCGCTTCAACAAATCTATCTTCCGGAAAGTGCGGCATCATAAGGTAGTCAATAGTTGAATTCAAACGCCGGGCGTTTTCGCGGGGGCGAAAAATTCTGACTTTCCCGTCTTTGCAGCAAAATGCCTTGAGTCCTTCAAAAGCCGCCTGCCCGTAATGCATGCAGTTCGCCGCGATTGATAGATTTATTTCATTGCTGGTATGTAATTTCCCGTCATTCCACTCGCCGTTTTCATACGAAAAACGTATGTTCGAACGTGCCGGCAAAAACTTAAACCCGAGTTTGTCCCATTCAATGTTCATTTTCTACACCTTTATTTATATTAGTTTTTTCGAACATGGCTGAAAAAATCGACAAAGTTATCAGCCGAGTCCGGATAAAAACTATTTTTTTGTTAAATATATTAAAAAAATCAATTTTTAATCCAAAGTATTTTACTATAACTTTGACAAAGGCAATAATCAACATTAAATTGTATAAATAAGTTTGTAACTTTCACAAAATAATCACATAAAAAACAAAAATGGAGGAACTTGGCATGAAATTAAACAAAATTTTAACTATTTCTTTACTCGCGGGAATATTAGTCGCGGGAAGCGGATGTAGTTGGTTTGATAGTAAAATTCCTGAAAAACATGCCGAACCCATTCCAGTCCTGAAAACGGAACTTGAAGATGGTGCCGTTACAAAATGGACAGATAGTATTAAAGTAGATTCTATGGCTGGAGCTGCGAAAGACGGCTGGCAGCCGGTTAAAAGTATTACTTTCCCGACAATTTATTTTGCGTATGACCGCAGCGTTATTGGATTGTCTGAACGTCATAAGCTCCAGCAGGTCGCTAAATATTTAAAAGAAAATAAAATGTTTGGTTTAATCATTGAAGGACATTGTGACGAAAACGGTTCCGCGGAATATAATCGTGCTTTAGGTGAACGCCGTTCTATTGCGGCAAAGGATTACCTGACAAACTCTGGAATAAGCACAGCCCGTATTAAAACTATAAGTTACGGAGAAGATCGCTTAGCGCACAAGGAAGATCATGAAACCGCGCACGCAAAAAACCGTCGCGCCGAACTGATTTTAGCGCGCATGAGATAAAAAATAGTTTTCATTTTTTACTGGCTTAGGCGTCAACAATAGCGAACATTAATTGTATTTTGAATACGACTTTGCCGTCAACACTGATTGTGCCGTGTCCTTTTCCGAAACGTGATGAGCCAGGATGGATAGTCATATCGCAAACAATTTGGTCGCCGGGAAAAATCGGTGCTAAGACTTCGGCGCGTTCGATTGACATGAAATAGCCTATTTTGCCCTTGTTTTCAGGGGTGGAGAGTACTGATACGCAGCCTGATTGAGCAGCTATTTCGCATTGGAGAGAGGATGGCAATACAGCATAGTCATCAGGACAATTTGCAAATATTTCTTCATTTTGAGAAACATTTTTGATTGCGCAGATTGTGCCGTTTCCGTAGTTGACGATGTTGTCAATCAACAGAAAAGGAGAACGGTGCGGAATTTTTGTCATAATTTCATTTACATCACTTGGAGTGTCCGCGTGTTTGTCAAATTCCGTAAACAGTTTCGGCATGGTTTCCGGATGTGTTTTCGGACGTACCGCCAAAGTTATTTTAGCCTGACAGCTAAGGCCGGAATTATTTGTTATTTTACATGAAACCACAGCTTCACCATCTTTGATTTCAAGAATTTCAGCTTCAATCATCATACGGTCGCCGGGATTGTTCGGTTTGCGGAATTTAACTTTTTCCACAACACGCATATAAATGTCATTTTCGCCGCCGGGATCGAGTTTATCCGCGACCGCGATTTGCGCGAGCTGTTTCATGGCTTCGACCTGCAAAACACCAGGTACGATTGGATGTCCGGGAAAATGTCCGTTAAAAACATTTTCATTGATCGTGACGTTTTTAACACCGACGTACTTTGTGTCGCTTTCTTTCTTCGCGCGATCCAGCATCAGCATTGGATAGCGCTGTGGAATGATTTCTTTGATTTTATTCAAACTGATAATGCTCATGATTATATCCCCGATTTTATATTTGTTTTAACATTGCCAGAGCCAACTGAACGTTGAAATAATGTCCCGGCTTGATAGCGATGATATTGGCTTTAACTCGTTGTCCGCACAGATAGATGTCCCCGATCAGATCGAGAATCTTGTGTCGAACAATTTCATTTTCAAATCTTAACTCATCTTTACAGATGATAGCGCCGTCATGAATAATCGCGGCGCTGTCCAGACTTCCGCCTTTGACCAGACCCATTGTTATTAATTGCTGAAGATCCCGGTAATTGACAAAGGTTCTGGCGGAACAAATTTCCTTGCGGTAAATTTCAGGTGTTATATCAACTTCCAGATATTGGGTTTCAATCGGACAGCCAACGAAAGAAGTTACACAGGATATTTTTAATTTGTCGCTTGGTGTAATTACTAATTGAGTACCTTTGCCTTCAATATGTATAGGTTCTTTTGCTGTCCAGATTTTCGCTTCGGCATCCTGTTCAACGCTGCCCGCTTCCAGCACTATTTCCAGAAACGGCAAAGCGCTGCCGTCTTCAATAGGTGGTTCCGGTCCATCCATGTCAATCAGGGCATTGTCAATATTGGAGACATGCAAAGCGGACATGATGTGTTCAACTGTATAAACGACAGCGTTTGCGTTGCCGATAGTGGTTCCGCGCCGCGCGTCGATGACGTTAGGAGCCAGGGCTTTGACTTCCGGCTTGCCGGGCAAGTCAACACGCCGGAAAGTTATTCCGGTATTTACTTCTGCGGGTGATAGTTTTAGGGTTGCCCGGGCTCCGGTGTGAAGTGCGATTCCGGATAATGTCGCAGTTTTTTCAAAAGTTCGTTGTTTTGGCATATAAAAAACGCTAAAATAAGTTATGTTATTAAAATTAATATAATCTTTTTAATATAACGCAGTTATTTAAATTTAAAACTGATAGACGAAAAAATATGGATGAATCAGCAAAAATTATTGTTGTAACCGGTCCTACTGCTACCGGCAAGACCGCATTGGCGATAAAACTGGCAAATTATTTCACTGGCGAGATCATCAGTGTTGATTCGCGGCAGGTTTATCGAGGCATGGATATCGGCACTGGGAAAGACCTTGACGACTATCAGATTGACGGGAAAATCGTTCCTTATCACTTAATTGATATTGCCGATCCGTGTTACGCCTACAATCTGATGGAATTTTGCCGCGACGCGCGTTGTGCTATTAAAAAAATCTGTGAAGCCGGGCATTTGCCGATTCTTTCCGGCGGTACAGCTATGTATTTAAATGCCCTGCTGTCAGGCTTCAGTCTGCCCGGAGCTCCGCCGGACGAAGAAAAACGCCGGGGACTGCGCACAAAAACTGTCGAGGAACTCGACAAATTACTGAAAAACACCAACCCCGAATTATTCGAGCAACTCAAGGATCACAATAACAGAACCAGACTTTTACGAGCATTAGAAAAAGCCCAGGCACCCGACAAGATACCGGAGGTCTTGCCCTTAAAATTTGAATCATTAATCCTCGGGGTATATTTCCCGCGCAAAACGGTTCATCAAAGAATCGAATCCCGGCTAGACGCAAGGCTCAAACCGGGAATGATCGAGGAGATAGAAAAACTCCATAATGCAGGAGTTTCCTGGGAACGCTTAGACTTTTTAGGACTGGAATACCGTTATGTAGCGGAATATCTGCAAGGCAAAACAAATTTTAATGAAATGCGCGACAAGCTATTAATCAAGATCCGTCAATTCGCCAAGCGTCAAGACATCTGGTTCCGCAAAATGGAAAGGGAAGGGCACACTATTCACTGGCTCCCCGAAGGAGATTTCGAGCAGGGAAAAGGGTTAGTAGAAGATTTTCTTGCAGGCAAAGACTTACCCGACCCCCAGATCAAAATTAAAGACATTGATTATGGTAGACACGGTTTAAAGTAGTCGCGAGTGCAGCCTGCACCGCGACAGGCATCTTTGACAACTAAATAAGATTATAGCCTGATTTAAGTCATTTTATGCCGGAGCAAGGCTGCTCCTGGCACTACTTAAAGATATATGGCGGGTGAAATATCCCCTTCTCAGTAATAATCCCGGTAATTAATTCGTTGGGGGTTACGTCGAATGCGGGATTGTAAAAGTTTATGTCCTTCGGGGCGGTTCTGCGTCCGAAACCGTTGGCGATTTCTTCCGGGTCGCGCTGCTCGATGGGGATTTTATCTCCATGAGATAAGCTCAAATCAAAAGTAGAGTAGGGGGCGGCGACGTAAAACGGGATATTGTGATACTTTGCTAAAACCGCTACTCCGTAAGTGCCTATTTTGTTTGCCGCGTCGCCGTTGGCGGCTATGCGGTCGGAACCTACTATTACTAAATCTATTTTTCCCTCTTTCATTACCTGTGCCGCCATATTGTCGCAAATGGCTGTAACATCAATACCAGCTTGATTTAATTCCCAGGCGCTCAGGCGTGAGCCCTGCAGGAGAGGGCGGGTTTCGTC